>JAEPOK010000002.1:1227500-1448198 GCA_017642935.1 Hyphomicrobiales bacterium | reverse complement strand
CCGCTCCTGTTGGTGACAGGCTCAGTCTAACGACCAGCCTGCGCTGAGGGAGCAGTCGGTCCATCCCATTAGCGGACGTAAGCAAATGACGACAACACGAACGAAGCCACCGTTCGAACTGATCGAAGCATTGACTGCCTAAATCACATACTGACCAATGTTACACTTCGGCTAAAACGTTTCTTCGCTTGAGGGAACGAGTTTGAATGAAAACGCCAGATGGGCATTTATCACCGCGCTTGACGACGAACTGTTGAAGGGCGGTGCTACCATGTCGGAATGGTGCGCCTTCATCGTTCGCGATTGCGATTATGCCTTCGTCGGTGGCGCAAACCTAGCAACCGGAATATCCGCTACCGCCGCAATCGAAACGTATCTTCGTGCCGAGTATGCAGGTGGAAAGCGTATTCGCCTTGCTGATTTGATTGATAGCGCGCCTTTCCAACAAGGACTTCGAGAAGCCCAAAATCCAATATCTGGAAACGGAAACACCACCACATGGTGTTCAGAACCAAGATCGCATTGGAAATGCCGAGGGGCGAGGCCACGGTCGGCAAGTTGGTATGTGTGTCTGGTCAGCATCGTGTGCGTAAGAAGGATTACTCGACTTTTCTGTTAATCGACGCCCCTCGTCGGCCTCCAAAGTGCTGCCACGTCGAACTGGTCAATTGGAAGGTCCGTCTATTCCTGGGGCAAGGCCGCGAAATCAAGACCTGGGATCAAAGTCCTAGCTGAGCCGGCTGGACTAGAACATAATACCGGCGGCCTGATCGAGCTGGCTACAAGTACCGCTCCCTAGAACGCACTCCAGCCGTGGGTCTTGAGGGTTCCCAGCGGAGGACGAAGACATCGCAACCAAGACTTTGGCTATTTGCCACGCTTCGGCAATGGGCCATCGAGTCTCAGCTGGCCAACTGGCGTATTGAAGGATCCATTGCAAGGCTTGCGCCAAAAATTCCGGTCGACGAAGCCTTAGCGTCGTTCCCCATAGTGACCAAGACCGGCTCAATCCAGTCAATGATAGTCAACGCATTTGAGTGCAACACCGTGCGCAGACGTTTTCGTATTAGCGCATTCAGACGCTTGACCATTGGCGGGCCGCCGACCTTGTTCGTTGTCACGCCTCTTGGCGGTTTTACAATGAGCTGTCGAAACAAAAATCGCCGAGACACTGATAGGTCGCCGCGACTCTGGCTGTTATCCAAAAGGCCCATTCATTGCATTGCTTCTACCTGATGGGGTGTTGTCGCCAATGCGGTGATCTGGTCGATCACCTCCAAAGCAAGTTCCTGGCTTCGCGATGTGCTGGCAGCCACAGCGAAGAAACTGACGCCACGTTCGCCCGGCCCGACCGGTTCGGTGAAGACGACGCCCTCCTTTGCCCCTGGCCGATAGATACTGGAACCAAGTTGTTCGATGAGAACATCAAAGTCTGGCAAGGCTAAGCCGGCAACCGGGCGCTGGACGATGACGCAATTGTGCGCTTGCAGATCTACGCCCAGTCTGGCTGCCAAGGTCATTGGAATGGAAACACCGCCCCAGCGGCCATTGCACTCAATCCAATGAAGATCGGCGCTCGAGAAGTCTTCGCCGACGATCAGAGCATCAAGGCTCAGTCGCCCGACATAGCCGAGACGCTGCACCAGGCTGGCGATCATCGTGGCCTCGTAGAGGATACGCGATTGCAAACGGTCAGGCAGCGCAAGCGAAGTGGCCCCAATGAACTGCTGGCGCTCCCCCTCGAGCGTCTGATCAAACAGCCCCTCAATGATCGGAGCGGCATGCAAACTCTCGGGCAACCACATCTGCACCGAGGGGCTGGATAAGGCGCCCGTCTCCCAAACTCCAACCAGAATTGGATAGCGACCAGTCCAACCCACAGCCTCCAACTGCTGCAAAAGGAGGGCCTTGAGTGCACCGACAGACGTTTGCCGAACATTGCCTGCGTCGAACGCGATATTGCCCATGGAGCCGGCACTGGAAGGCAATTTGACGACAACGCGCGAATGCTTGCGGGACAGCTTTCGCATATAGACCGCTGCCGCGGCCGGCCCGAAGACGGAGAAGGTTGGTGGCAAAGCCTGTATGCCTAGGAGCTGGCGAACCTGCGTCGAAAACCAGAGCTTATCATTGACACGCCGTGCCAATTTGGGCGGGGGACAACAGGCACGGACGGGCACGCCAGTGCGGCGTGCAATATCGGCTGCCAGCAACCAGCTGTGGCCAGAGGAAAGGTAAGGCAAGATGTTGAAACCACCCGCATTGGCGGCAACTTCGCACAACCTGTCGAGGGCCTTGGCATCGCGTCGGCAGGCGTTGGCCAACGCATCCGGTGCTCCGGGATTGCCACGATCCACTTGCAGGACATGCGGCGACGCAAGCCCGAGCACCTGATCGACATAGCATTCATACGCCGGCAAACGCTCCCGCGACAAAACAAATACATCGCCGGCACGCGCTAGCCCGTAAGATCGGTACTCGTACAAGGGAACGCTCTCTTGCGGCATCAAATCGATGGCGCGATGGTCCTCGAGGACGGCCATCGGTGCATCGAGATAGCCGGATGCGATATCGGAACCAAACCTGGCCGCCGGTGGTAAAAACGCTCCGCTGCGCACACAACTGCCATACTGTGTGGCAATGCGCGCCCGGTCGCGGTCATCAAGGGTGATCTGGGCGCGGCGGTGCAATGGCCATGGAAACTGTCGGTTGGCGGCCCGTGCGTTCATCGACGCCTAGTCAGCCCTCGACTGTTGTTTGCTTTCTGCCAATTCTGACCAGCGTGGTGCCTTCCGTCTCCAGCTTTCCAAACGAGCATAGAGGGACTCCATCTCCTCCTCGCTGACGCCGCCAAGCGCCCCGAACAACTCGCCACATTCAGAAACATGGTGTTCCATTTCGCGCACGCCCGACAACAATCTGTCTTTGACATCTGTGCTGATGGGAGCGTCCGCGTTCAACGCGACGACATCGGCAAGAGTCCGCGCGCCGTCGGCGTGTTCGGCATACATTTTCTCGACTTCAGCTTTTGAAAGAAAAACCTTTAAGGCTGGGTAGAAATCGTATTCCTCAAAGGCAATGTGGGCGCCGACATCCCAATCCAACTGGTCTGCAAGTGCCTTTGCCCGAGCAGCGTCGCCGCCAGAGATCGCCATCTCCATATCGTATAAGCCACGGCCGAGGATGGCGTGGTCTTTGCGAAATGCCTCGAACAAACGTTGTTTGATATTGGTCATGATCATCCAGCTTTGCAGGCCCATGGTAGGGGGAGCAACGATGCCAAAATTGACCTGGATCAGAGCATGTGCCGCCTGTATGGATTCATCGCCAGCGAACCCACCAAGGTTGAGTGCACGCTGGTGCATTCGCAAAACGCGCTGATGTCCCAAAGCCGAAGCGACCTTGGCGGCTACAGCCATTCGCACGGTTGGGGCGTGGCAACTTTTGGCGGCGATGGTCCGGACGTCGAGCGCCAGGCCTGGGCGGCCTATCACGGTGAGCATTTTGAGCGGGCTGCGGCGCGCGCCTATGCCACGCTGGTCCTTGCCCATGTTCGCCGGGCAACGGTCGGCGGCACCGATCTGCATAACACCCACCCCTTTGTCGAAGGACGATGGACGTTTACCCACAACGGCACAGTACCAGGATTTGCGCAGATGCGCGACGAAATGGCGGCGCGATTGAGCCCGAAGCATCGCGACGCGATCAAAGGCGTGACAGACAGTGAGCATGTGTTTCGTCTGTTTCTCACGCGCGCCGACGAAGGCGCGATTGATCCTCACGGCGATATGGTTGCTGCTCTGCGGGCCTTGGCATGCGAGGTTACCGAGCTTGCTGAAACGGCCGCCCCTGGCAAGCCGCTGGGGCTGAATATGATGATCACCGACGGCGAGCGACTATTTGGAACACGCATCAATCGCGGGCTCTGTTTTGTTGATCGCCTCGGTGTTTATGACTGCGAAATTTGCGGCTTTCCGCACATCCACCATGATCCCAAGCGCGACTACCGGGCGATTGTCGTGGCGTCCGAGCCGCTGACCCATGAGGCGTGGACCGACATTCCCAACCATTCGATTTGGGAAGCCAATCTCACGACTGGTCTGCACATTTATCCGCTACTGATGAGCGGCTGATCCATGTGTGAACGGCCAATCGCCGAGCAGGATCAGGGCGACCATGCGGCGGCCATGGCGTTCCTCTCCGACCGGCATTCCTATGCGCACCGGCCAGCGCAGGTGGAGGTCGTCGAAACCCATACTTCGCATGTCTTTGTGGCGGGCGATTTGGTCTACAAGACGAAGAAGCCGATCCAACTGAGTTTCGTCGATTATGGCCCGCTGAAAGCTAGGCGGCAAAGCTGTGAGCGTGAGGTTTCACTCAACCAGGCCCTGGCACCTGGAGTTTATTTGAAGAGCCTTCCGGTGCTACGCCCGACCGACGGTTCGCTTGCCTTTGAGGGCGAGGGTGTGCCTGTCGAGTGGGTTGTGTTGATGCGACGGCTCGACACGAGCCGGCTCTTGGACAATCGTTGCCAAATGCAGTCCGTTCGCCCGGATGACATTGAAAGGATTTGCGATCGACTGGCTGCGTTTTACCGCACAGCACCACGCAGTTACCTCACCGACACAGAACTGATCGCAACATACCAACGCAACATCGCGCTCGCCACCAGGTCCCTGAACGACCCAGTCTTCGAACTACCATCAGGCTTGGTGCAACCGCCGCTCGACGCGCTCCGTCAATTCTTGCGCGATCGTTCGAACCTCTTGACTGACCGGCTGGCACAGGGTCGGATCGTCGACGGCCATGGCGATCTGCGGCCGGAGCATGTCTATCTCGGCCCGCCAACCCTGGTGATCGATCGCTTGGAGTTTGATGATCGTTTGCGGCAGGTCGATCCCTTCGATGAAATCGCGCTTCTCAGCCTGGAATGCGAACGCTTGGAGTGCCCATGGATCGGCGATCAGCTTCATGCAGGCTTGGAAAAACGGTTGGACGATGATGTGCCACCGCAGCTCAAAGAGTTTTATCGGACTATCCGCGCATGCATGCGCGCGCGTCTGTCGATCGAGCATTTGCGCGATGCCAAGCCACGCCAACCCGAGCGATGGCCAGCGCTGGCGCGTGACTATCTGCGCCTGGCAACCCCATCGCGATAGGATGTTTTAGCTGTAAGCCAACAAGGCGCCGACGTCGCCACCCTCATGCAGCCGGGCAACGATGTCTGCCAACAAACCGGCAACGGACAGCACGGTTAGGTTGGGATTATCTTGCAACTTCGCTGGCAACGGCACCGTGTCACTGACGATCAGTTCATCTGGTCCTTCAGAACCAATCAGCGAGCTTTGGGCGGTAAAAAGCCCATGGGTTGCCGAGGCCAGAATGCGTGCTGCTCCAGCCTCTCGACAGGCTTTGATGGCGCGCAGCATCGTTCCACCGCTGCTAACGATGTCATCGACGATGACCACTGTGCGTCCTGCGACATCGCCAGCAAAAAGCGATCCAGAAATCGCGCCTTCGCTGCGATGCTTGTCGATGATGGCCTTGGTGACCGGATGCTGGAAGCGCTGCTGCAAGGCCTGACGCACCACCTCCGCACGCTTGGCTCCACCAGCGTCAGGCGCCATCACCGTAAACGATGTCTGATCTGAACGCTTCTCAATGTGATCAGCCAGCAAAGGTGCCGTCACCGCATGAATGGTTCGACAGCCTCGGAAGGCGTTTTCGAACGCGCTGACGTTGTGGACATCGACAGTGACGATCCGGTCCAGTCCAACGCTTTCAAAAAGCTGCGCAACATAGCGAGAGGAAACGGGATCATGCGGCTTTGTCCTGCGGTCTTTCCGGCTGTAGGCCAGATAGGGGCAAATAGCTGTTACGTTTTTAGCGCCCGCATCCTTCAAGGTCGCAATGAAGAAGAGCAGTCGGACGAGTTTGTCATTGGTTGAGGTGCCCGGCTGCCCGTGTAGCGAATGCAGCACATATACATCGCAGCCTCCAATCTGCTGCAAAGGTCGGGCCTTATGTTCGCCATCGCCGAAGTCGCGCTCTTCATGCGGCGCTCGCAACTGGCCAAGCCGGGCACAAATCGCATCGCCCAAATGGTCGCTGCCATTGAGAGCAAAAAACACAAGATCATCGGGATTGGGCATGGCAGTCCATGGTCAAAGGGCAGACGGGCCGATCACTGCATGCGGCGCCGCGACCAAGGTTGATCGGCATCAAGGAAGGGATTTGTAGCGTTCACCAACTTTACCTGCGTCAGCATTCAGCTGTGATCGCGCTTCCTGCTCAAGAGTGATACAAAGCAATCATGCATCCTCCCGTCCGCACAGCGATTTTTCCAGTGGCCGGCCTTGGCACGCGGTTCATGCCAGCAACCAAGGGTACGCCGAAAGAACTGCTGCCGGTGATCGATACACCTCTGATCCAGTACGCCATCGACGAAGCACGCGAGGTCGGTGTGGAACGCATGATCTTTGTCAGCCATCCCTCCAAGGCTGCGATCAAGCACTATGTGATGGATGATGCGGATTTACGTTCCATCCTTGTTGAACATGGAAAGCCGGCCCTGGCCCATGAACTAGAAGAGGCTGCGCTTGATACACGCGATTGCGAGGTGGTGTTTGTCATGCAGCCCGACCCGCTGGGGCTGGGCGATGCTGTCTTGCGCGCAGGCCCGCAGACTTTGGATGGTCCGGTTGCCGTTGTTCTGCCAGATGACTTGATCCTGGGAAAACCAGGCTGTCTGCGCGAAATGATTGATGCCTATGCCGATTGCGAAGCCGGGCATTTGATCGCGGTAATGGAGGTGCCCAGAGCATCAACTGCCCAGTACGGCATCCTGGATGTGACTGCGCAAAAGGATCGTTTTGTTTACGCAAGCGGCGTCATCGAGAAGCCGAAACCGGAGGTTGCACCCTCACAAATGGCGGTTGTCGGCCGCTACATCCTTGATCCGGCGGTATTCGACGCGTTGGAACGGACGCAGCCCGGCGCGGGAGGGGAGATTCAACTCACTGACGCCATCACCCAAAGTGCTGGCAAGGTCGGTGTTGCGGGCTATCGGTTTTCCGGACGGCGGTTCGATTGCGGGTCCAAGCCCGGCATGCTGGCCGCAACGCTCTATCTCGCCAAGGACGATCCAGCCTATGCCGAGGTTTTCGATGAGTATTTGAAGCCGAAGCCCTAACCGGTCAAGCCGGTTCGATTGCGGCATGAACATTTACCTCGGCAAGCTTCACCAGAACGCGGCTTGTATGGCCCTTACCGGGATAGGGCACCGTTTCTTTTTTCCAGGGCTGACCATCAACGATCGTCTCGACTTGACCTTGATTCACGTTTGCATCGCGCATGATCAATATCTCCAGGCGCCCATTGGGCCCGTCCAGCCTCGCTTCGGCGTCCGGCCAGTCAGGCGGCAGGCACGGGTCGATCCGTATATCACCATCCTCAGGGGTGATGCCCAAAAGGCCAGCAACGGCCAACTGCCATGCCCAGCCGGCAGCGCCGGTGTACCAGGACCAGCCACCCTGACCGATCCGATTGCCGGCGCCTGAAACGTCGCCGGTGAGCACATAAGGCTCCCGGCGATAGTGATCGGCATCGCTTTGGCTCGCCGCACGCCGAATGGGGTTGATGATGTCGAATACCTCATGGGCGCGCTCGCCATCGCCCGAGGCAACATAGGCCGCACCCAGCCAGGTCGCAGCGTGGGTATACTGCCCACCATTCTCACGGATCCCCGGCGGATAGGCCTTGATGTAGCCTGGATCGCGCGCGGTTTGATCGAATGGCGGCGTCAACAATCGAACAAGCCGGGCGGGTCGATCGACAAGTTTTTCTCCAACTGAGAGCAAGGCCTGCCTCGCCCGATCATCCGGCGGCGCGCCATGGAGTACCGACCAAGCCTGGGCGATAAGGTCAATTTGGCACTCGTCGTTGGTGTGCGATCCCCATGGCAGACCCTCATCATCAAAGGCTCGGACATACCATTGACCGTCCCATCCATGTTCTGCCACGGCCTCGCGCAGGCTGGCGGCGTGGTCCTCCCAACGCTTAGCGTCCTCGTGATGGTCAGCCTTTCTCGCATGGGGAGCAAACAGACCGACAGTGGCGATCTGAAACCAGGTCAGCCACGTGCTTTCGCCCAGCCCTTTGTCGCCGACCCGATCCATCCCGTCATTCCAATCGCCAGCTCCGATGAGCGCAATCCCGTGTGGGCCGGTGGCCATCATTCGATCCAGTGCTCGCGCGCAATGCTCATAAAGCGGCGCGGTCTGGCCAGTTTCAAACAAGGCATAGCGATCGTGCTCGTCGGGTTCTAACTCATCGGCCGTCAGGAAAGGAACCTGCTCGTCCAGAATGGTGGTATCGCCTGTCGCCTTTATGTAGCGGGCCGTTACATAGACCAGCCAAAGATAATCGTCTGAACAGCGGGTTTTCACGCCGCGCCCGGCCGGCGGATGCCACCAATGCAACGCATCACCGGTCTCGAACTGATAGCGCGCGGCCAGAAGGATGTGCTGGCGCGCACGTGCCGGATCGCCATGCAACAGTGCCAGCACGTCCTGAAGCTGATCGCGGAAGCCATAGGCGCCACCAGCTTGATAGAAGCCCGCTCGTGCCATGATCCGTGAGGACATGTTTTGGTAGGGCAGCCATCGGTTCACCATCAAATCAAGTGCTGGATCAGGCGTTTTGATCTGGACGGCTGCAAGTCGCTCTCGCCATGTTTTTTGCAAGGCGCGCTGGGCACGTTCCGCCTCTGCAGGATCGCGCCATTTTGTGACGGCCTCAGCCAGATCGGCTTGGTGGGCAACGGCGCCGAGTGCGAAGACGACTTCTACGGTTTGCTCGGCGGCGATGTCCAAGTGCACCTGATAGGCGGCGCAGGAATCACCGCCTGGCGTGAAACGCCCACCAAGGTCCCAGCGACGCAGCCCATCGGGATCATGCACGTCGCCCTCGCGACCCAGAAAATCAGAACGGTCGCCCGTCATGCTGCGCGGTTCCAAGGATGCGATCAAATAGGCAACACGATCGCCAAATTCCGGGTTCCAGCGGTTGCGCGCTATGATCGCCTTCAGGACGGGATCAAAGTGGTTGGTGATATGGGGCTTGGCGACACTGCTCATGGCGCCCAGCATCCACTCAGCGTAGTAGGTCGCTGAAACACGCCGCGGCCGCCTGGTGCGGTTGGTCAGCCGCAAGCGAACAAGCTTGACCGATGCATCGACCGGTACGAAAGCCAGCATCTCTTGCTCAAGGCCATGACTGTTCTGTCGCCACTGCGCTTGGCCGGCGTCATGGCGTATCTGGCAAACCGCGTCATGTCCCAACGGTGCGGGTGTCGTCGTCCAGACCTCGCCGCTGGCCTGGTCACGCAGATAGAGCACTTCACTGGGTGTGTTTGCGACGGGATCGTTGGCCCATGGGGTCAGCCGAAACTCTCCACTGTTGATCGCCCAGCTGGCTCCCAACCCCGCTTCGCTGACGAGGCAGCCGAAATCGTCATTGGCCAAGATATTGCACCAGGGCGCTGGCAAATGTTCGCCGGGGCCAAGGTGCATGATGTAGTCACCAGTATCGGGTTCAAAACCACCATAACCATTGTCGAATAACAGGCCATCCGGTCGCTCCAGCGTGGGGAGGGCTTCGTAGCTTGGTGGCTGTCCAGGATCAAAGCGCGGCGATGGAATGCGGGTTTCCAAGGCATGATCAAGAATCTCGCGCAAGGTCAGGTGTTCATCGCTCAAGACGATATGTGCCGCCGCCTCCATGCCACGTCTCAGGCCCGCATCCATTTGATCGGAAGCCAAGAGGTGAATACCACCTCGTTTGCCGAGAACGCTGTCGGCGTGCGTCTTGCGCAGAATGGAGAGGACCTGCTCGCGCAGAGGCTCCTCATAGCCAGAAACTGCATCGCGCAGAATAACCAGGTCGATTTCCAGACCAGTGCGCTGCCAGAGCCTTTGCGCCCGCACCAGTAAATCAAGCAGCGAGGGATCGCCAGCCTTGGCGACTTTTAGCAAAAAGATTGGCAGATCGCCGGATATTCCGAAGCGCCAGAGATCAGGCTGACCATGCCACGCATCGGCATCCTTTGGCGGTGTACCGCGCAGCGTTGGGCTGGCATGGGTCAACAGCGAGGAAAGCCCTTGCAGCTCCGGCAGATGAAGGGGATCGATCTCAAGCTGCTGAACGGCACGTCCCGTCTCGAACAGCGCATCGCGGAAGGCGCGATCGATCGCTTCGGCCGGATAATCTCGCGCAATCCGCATCACCTCGCCCTGCGACGATCCCGCAATCGTGAGAAATGCCAGCTCCTTGGTCTCGGTCGGTTTCAGTTTCACTTGAATTTGTAGCGCCATGACCGGATCAAGCGTCCAACCATCGGTCTGGCTCAAACCCTGCTGCAAACCAATTGGCGGTAGGTTGCTCTGGTTGCGACCTAGAAAGCGTGCGCGGTCGGTTTCCCAAGCGTGGATGGCAAGTGCTGGATCATTGGAGACCATCCTATGCAGCAAGACAGGCGGCCGGGTTTCTGGACGGCGGGGGCGGCGCTCAAAGAGCAACGCATTGTCTTGCTCCAAAAAAGTGCTTCGAACGAAAAGCTTGCTGAAAGCAGGATGGCGCTCATCGTCCATGGGCGGCGCCAAAACCACTTCGGCATAGCTGGTCAGATCGATGGTGCGGTCCCTGTCGCTTTCATTGACCAACGTCACGCGGCGGATTTCCACATCGTCAAACGGCGCGACCGTGACATCCATGCGCGCAACCATCCCATCGTGGCGGCGCAATACCTCGACCATGTGCTGATGGAACACGCATTTGCCCTGGTTGGGATCCTGCCCGGTTGGTGCTGCGCCCAGCGACCAAAGATCATCGCTTTGTCGATCTTGCAGGTAGAGCCAGTGACCATAGGCGGTGCGCGTTGAATCGGCCTGCCACCGAGTCAGTGCGTTTTGCTTCCAGGTCAGACCACCGCCGCCCGTGTCCGTGATCAGCGAGGACAGTCGTCCATTGCCCAATCTATGGGTTTGCGGCACGGCAAAATCGGGGGAAGGAACCCAGGGCGTAAGATCGGCGACTGGTCGTGTTTGCGCATGGCGTTCCAATGAGACTTCATCGGCACGACCACGCTCAATGGGGACATCCCATGGCACACGCTCCTGCAGCAACAGATCTATGGCCTGAACCGGTTTTTCGCTCAAAAAGTGGCGTACCAGAACGTCGTCGTTCAGCGCATTGACGATGGCAGACATCATCATGCCCTGGTGATGGGCCATGTAGGTTTGAACGGGGATGAAATCGCGTCCGGGAGCGGTTCTATCCGGCGTGAAATCCAACGCGTCATAGAAGCCGTAGCGGGTTAGCGCGCCAAGCTCAGACAGCGTCTCAAGATTGTCCGACGCGGACTCCGGCCAGCCGCAAAGCGCCAAAGCAGAGCCGTACGGCGCGACCACCAAATCCTCTGTTAGCCCCCTGCGAATGCCAAGACCCGGCACACCGAATGCACGGTACTGATACGTTCCTTGCGCATCGGTCACGCCGAAGGCGGATTCAGAAATGCCCCAAGGCACATTGCGTTGGTGGGCATAAGCGCGCTGAAATTCGACCGCCGTCAGCTCGCTCTCGCCTAACAGCGTATCGCGATAGCTCGGCAAAAACAGCGGTGGCATAAGATATTCGAACATCGATCCATTCCAAGACAGGATCGATGGTTTGCCGCGCAGACGCGTTATTGGCCGACTGAACGAAAACCAATGGTCGATGGGCGCATCATGCTTGGCGATGGCAAAATAGCTCGCCAGGCGCGCCTCGGTGGCCAGGAGATCGTAGTGGCTGCCATCCATCTGCGCGAGGCTGTGGTTGTAGCCGATGGTGAATAGCCGCACCGTCGGGTCATAAAGGAACGCAAAGTCCATGCCGTAGGCGATGCGCTCCGCCCGATCAGCCAGCGCGATGAGGTCGTCTCGCAGCTTTGCCTGGGCAGCCTGTCCCTGTTCGATAGAGTGATGAAGTTTGGTCAGCCAAGCCTGGGCCTCGTCACTTGCACGGCCTGCCTGGCTTTGGTGCGCGTGGATTGTGCCAAAGACTTGCCCGAGGGCTGGATCGCCATCGTCCCTCGGTGCTTCTGGGTGCAACAAGGCTGCGATCTCGTCAGCAACAGGCTCGATTTCAGCCGGCGCCTCTTCCAAGATGGTCAGCCATGGCAGGAAGGTCGCGGTGTCGCGCTCGATGGCGTGCAGATCGTGCTGAAACCGGTGCAGCCAGGTTGTGATGTCTATGATGTCTTGTTCCAGCGCATCGGGTGAGGCTTCGATGGCATCGCGCACCAACGTTTCAAGCTCGCGCCAACAGGGTCCTTTCAGTTTGGCGAGCGCCGTCGTCCAAATGAGCGGCGACGCCTTTGCCTCCTCGACCAAGCCTCGGATCGTGCGGACGTTTTGCTCAAGGCTGCCAGCATCATGCTTGGGCAAGGCACTCATCGCCTGCACCAGAAGATCAAGCGTCGTATCCAGACAGCCAAAACAGGCACCGCCAATGGCCGGCTTCTCAGAAAGCTCCAAACAGCCTTGTTTGAGCGCAATCAGCGAGACGGCCAGATTGCCACTATCGACTGTCGACACATAGCGTGGTTCCAGCGGCTGAAGCGTTCGTGTGTCGTACCAATTGAGGATGTGGCCGCGATAGGTTTCTACCCTGCCAAGCGTTTCGATGGTGTTGCGGCAGCGCGCCAGAAAATCGCTTGTGGTGATGAAGCCCAAATCGCGAGCAGCAAGCGCTGAGACCAAGAACATCCCGATATTGGTCGGTGATGTGCGATGAGCGATCTCTTCCTTGTGGCCATGCTGATAATTGTCCGGCGGCAGCCAATGGTCATCGGGTCCAACGAAGGTCTCGAAAAAATGCCAAGTGCGTCGAGCGACTTGCGTGAGAAACCGGCGCTGTTTATCGTTGAGTGTCTCATTGCGGAAGCGCCTGGGCCGCGCACTCCAGACCGCAATCTCTGGTGCTAGAAACCAGAGAAGCAAGACCGGCGCAGCGGGCAGGAAATCCTGTGGATCGAAGAGTATGATCTGTGCGCCCTGGATCAGCGCCAGCACCGACGATGGCCACATCATGCGCCAGCAGGCCGCGCGGGTACCAAGGCGAGCAAACCTTGCCGATGCCGTTGCCGCCGACGTCCATTGCAGCAAGTTTTTGCGGCTCACCTGCGTGCGCCACAGCGTGGTGAGGATGGCATCGAGGGCGATCAGTGTATCGCTGACAAGAAAAACGACCGAAAAGAACCAGCGCCCGCTCTTGGCCCTGATCTGATGGACGGCATTGCCCAGAGCGCCGCGACGAACACCGGTGGTTGCGATGGCGAACAGTTCGCCGATCAAGTAGCTTCCCGGCGCGGCAACGGCCAGCAAAGTCCACACCAGCGCGCTGCCCGGCAACGCAATCCAAGCGGCTAGAAAAAACATCAACAGCGCGGGCGACATCAGGCTGCGGCGCAGATTGTCCAGAATTTTCCAGCGATCAAGCGCCGAGAGTGTTGTGGCTGTCTTTCCACCGTCGGCTGAAGGCACCTTGCGCCAGAGCCACGGTATCAGCTGCCAGTCGCCGCGTATCCAACGATGCTGACGCGCGGCATATTCCGGATAGGTCGCCGGCAGGTCTTCATACAAGACAAGGTTGCTGGCGAGCGCTGCGCGCCCGTGCAATCCTTCAAACAGATCGTGGCTGAGGATCCGATTTTCAGGTACGCGGCCAGCCAAGCTGCCATGCAAGGCTGCGATATCGTAGAGACCCTTGCCGACAAAAATGCCGGTGCCAAACAGGTCCTGGTACACATCCGAGACGGCTCGGCTGTAAATGTCCACTGCGGTATCGCCGCCATAAAGGTGCGCGAAATGCGTGTCCTTGCCGAGCTTGGGCAGGATCTCAATGCGCGGCTGCAATATGGCGTAGCCGGAGATCACCCGGCCGGTTTCCGGGTCTGTGACGGCTTGGTTCAGCGGATGGGCCATCATCCCAATCAAACGCGCAGCCGACTTCGGCGGCAATTGAGTGTCGGCATCCAGCGTTATTGCGTATCGCACGCCCGACAGGCTCGCCGTGTCGCCCTCCGCCAAAACAAATGCGTCGGTATCTTCGCCGAGAATCAGTTGGTTGAACTGTTCCAGCTTTCCGCGCTTTCGCTCCCACGCCATCCAGCAGCCTTCAGAGGCGTTGTAGGTTCGGCCGCGGTGCAGCAAGAGAAAGGGGGAGCGTTCGCCTTTGCCATTGAGCTGATTGAGTCGGGCGATCTTCGCGGTAAGGGCGCGTTCGATCTCAACATCCTCCGGCAGCGTCTGCGTTGTCGCATCCACCGGATCGGACAGAACCACAAAGCAAAGCGCAGGATCGGGGTTGGCCAGATGCAAGATCTCCAGCTTCTCGGCAATCTTGTCCACCTCGGCGGGCGAGTTAAGGATTACCGGCAGCACGATGGCGGTTGCGTGCTGCTCCGGAATGCCCTCCGAGAAATCCATCTCAGGCAGCGTCAAAGGGCGAGTCACCTTTGTGATCACCCAATGGGCCGCCCAGACGCTCAGGATGGTGGCGGGGAGAAGAGAGATCGCTATGCCGATCACCCATTGAACTAGGCTCGCATTCTGCGCCCACAGATAAGCAGATGGCAGCGCCAATGCGGCCAACACGCCAGTAATCAGTCCGGCGGCATAGAGTTTGCCACGGTGGCGGGCGAGCCGGCGGCGTAGACCAAGTGCCAGAGTTGGTCGATATCCCAATTCGGATTCAAACGTGCTGAGCCCATCACCGATCAACCAATACCCGACATGTGAATTGACCGGTTCGCCCCCTGCCCTCCGGCAAGTGCTCAAAACCAATTGGGCTACATCGACTTCGCTATGCTCGCTCCGCCGTGCCAACCTTTCGACGGCCTGGCGATAGCGGTTGCGGGTCTCAAAGGTCATGCTGGCATAGATGCCAGCTGGATCATCGCTCAGCGCAGCTTCAATCGGGCTGACCTGATCGACGAAGTCTTTCCATTCGATCCCATGGATTGCGATGAGGTTGGTTATGGCCCGCGCGATCTGATCGGTCGCGTCTTCGGCGCTTAGATCCTGGCCGTCAGTGCCTAGGCGTCCCTGCGGTGCAAGACTGCCATCGAGCGAGACAAAGGCGCTGATCAAACGCTCAAGACAGACCAGTCTGAGCAGCGAAGGCAGGGCCCAAAGCTCAGCATTCGTGAGGTGCACTCTTTGTTGATAGGCGCGAATGCATGCCGTCAGGAGGTCCAACGTCAGCTGTGGGTGAAGGCTGTCAAATACTACTTCTGACAAGGCATAGGCGCGCGGAACCTTAGCCTCTTGCGTGCTCTCCAACGCTGGGAGCTGGCGATAGAAGTTGAGCGGCAGGTCCTCTTGTACGCGGCGCAGGGCACGGGCGACGTGATAGTCGTTGTCCAGCAGCCAATCCGCAGCACGGGCATGCTCCTGCACTGGATCGCCACAATAGTGGCGCACTTTCGCCAGCCATCCGTCGAGCCCCGGCAAGGCACGGTAGCTGGCAACGACGGTCGGTTGATCAATGACGTCCTTGTGGCGCATAGCCAGCTCACGCAGTTCGTCCGGCGCGCCTACGCGCGATGCTTCCTCGCTGGTCATCCGTCGGTGCCGCTTGGTTGCCTAACGCCCTCAGAGGTCATGCCCAAAAAGGCACGGGCATCAGACCGGCTGCCATCATTGCGCACCAACAAGACCGGAACGTCGGCGCGACCAAGAATGAAACCGGCCACATCGCCGGCGGGAACATCGCTGTGCCCACTCTGTCCGTGTGTGGCCATGACTAGGAGGTCGACGGCTTCGCGATCCACTGCGGTCATCAGCGCCCGGCGGGCATCACCGTCGGTGATGATGTGCGTCGATATGTTCAGCCCATAAGGCGCCAAGCTGTTCTTCACCTTGGTGAGATGAGTCTGTCCGGCCAGTGTGTTTCTTTTTTGAACCTCGGAACTGAGCTTGGCTGCATCGCGATCGAGCATGCCAAACTCGGTTAGTCCAGGCGGAGGCGCTACATAGTAGAGGAGAAGCTCAGCGGCCTCCGCCTTGGCCAACGCAACGGCGGTTGGCAGCGCGCTCTCCGCCCGCGCCGAACCATCCAGCGGAACGAGGATTGTCTTGTAGCCATTGGGTTCAGGTGGAGGGGCGTCTTCAGGGATAACGAGAATCGCGGCGCTCCGTGATTCCAGAACACCGACGACCGTATCGCTCAATCGCCAACGCCCAGCACCGCGTGATCGGACGGCAGCCGCAATATGGCTTTGCCGATCGGCCATATGGGCAGCGATTTGGTCGATGCAGCTCCCCTCAAGAAGCTGCACTTTGGCGTCGCCGTTGGCAGGGTCAAGCGAGCGTGAAAGGCTCGCCAACCAGGCGTAGGTCTCCTGCTTGCTGATGTCCCAATCAACCGGATCAATAGGGCTCGCGGCGCGTTGGGGCGGAACCATGACGTGCGCAACGATGAGCTGACCGCCAAGAGCGTTCGAAATCCTCTGGGCGTGCTTGATCGCATCCGTCTTGCCAAGCGTTTCTTCGGCAAACACAATCACATCCGATGCATGAGCTGGCCTATCGGCGACGGGGTAATCGGCCATCCATTATGGCTCCCTTTTTCCGGTGTGCTTGGCGTCAATCAGAGCGCAAAAAGAGCCTGCCGGTAGACCTAAAGGCAGGTGAGAACGCCGGCCGGCTGATGGAACTGTGCCCAACTCGCTAAGCCTAGTCCGGCGCACATCAACTCGGTTGATGAAGATCAAGGTCAGGTGCCGCTGGGGAGGAGGCAGGTCGTCAAACGATGACAGGAAAGCTCGCGAGCGTGATCAGGCAATCCAAGATCACTGCGTGCCCAGGGAGGTGAATCTGGTTCGGCTGGACGGTTGACGTGTGGGCGCGCCAGGATGATCTGTCTCACCGGTGGACGCATAGAAGTGCGCTTCACCAGCGCCCGAAGATCAACAAGGGCCGGGTCTTTGAATTGCCCTTCTGGCAGTGCGACCCGGCTCCCCTTGCCTTTGATCAAGTCCAACAGCGTCTCTGCCAGTTCCCCTGGCTGTTCTGGAGACCCGAACTCATCGCTTTCCAAAACACCAGTTTAGGCCACGATGATACTGCTGTGGCTTTCGACAACGGTTCTGGCAATCTGCAGCTCAACACCATTCTCACGGACCAACCAAAAGAAACAGAGCGCGAGGCATCGAGAACGCTTGGACTTAGGTCAGTTTTTTCTTAGCTTCTCGTAGCAGTTGGATCACTCTCGGCGCAGCGCCTCGATCGGGTCCATTCGTGCTGCACGGCGGGCCGGAAAGTAGCCAAATACGACCCCAACAACAGCGGAAAAAGTGAACGCCATCACCACGATTCCGATATCCGGCGTGAAGGGGACGTTCAGCAAGTTTGACCCTACAAATGCCAGAGTAAGGCCGAGGACTACACCGATGAATCCACCGATCAGCGACAGGACAATCGCCTCGATCAGGAACTGGGTCAGAACCTGGCGGGCCTGTGCGCCGATGGCTAGTCGGATGCCAATCTCGCGTGTTCTCTCGGTGACTGACACAAGCATGATGTTCATGATCCCTATGCCCCCTACCAGGAGGCTGACAGCAGCGACTGCGGACAAGAGCCCGGTCAGCACAGCGGTGATGCCGGTCAGCATGGTGGCGATTTGTTCCATGTCCATCACGGAAAAATCGTCTTCCTCGCGTGGTCCGATCCGACGGATTTCGCGCATCAACAACTCAAGCTCTTGCGTGGCACGCTCCATCGAGACACCGTCGCGCACGGAAACAAACATCATTGTTACATCTGAGCTTCCTGCGATCCTGCGCTGGTATGCCCTTAGCGGCATAAGGATGAAATCATCCTGATCGCTCCCGAACGTCGAGGCGCCTTTCGATCGCACATGACCAATGACCTCGCAGGATAGCGACGCGACCCGGATCGCCTCGCCTATCGGATCGGACTGTCCAAACAGGGCCTCGCGCACCGTCTCACCCAATATGCACACGGATCGCCCGGATTGAATTTCCGAAGGATCGAACGTGCGCCCGCGTTCGATCTCCCATTCGGCGGCATCGAAATAGCGATTGTCGGTTCCGATGATATCGGTGCGCCGGCTTTCGTTGCCAAAAACGGCCCTCGCCCGGTTTGCTGCAATCGGCGCCGACAATTCTACGATGCCAAGTTGGGTTTCTACTTTGTTGTTATCGTCGAGCGTGAACATCGGATCGACGCTGCGGGCCCCGCGTTCGAACGCATCCTGCCCAGGCATGATCAACAAAACATTGCTGCCAAGCTTCTCGACATCTGTTGTCACTTGCTCCGCCGAGCCCTGTCCGATGATGACCATCGCGATGACGGCGGCCACGCCAATGACCACACCCAGAACCGTCAGAAACGATCTGAGTGCGTTTCGGAAGATCGCCTGCACAGCAAGGATGATCGTCTCCCAAAGCATGTCAGGCTGCCTGCGCTGTGGGTGTGTCGCTCTCGATGCGTCCGTCCACCATCCAGATCAGACGGTCAGCATACTCTGCCATCTCTCTGTCGTGGGTGACCATCACAATGGTCAGCCCATCGTAGTGATTGAGACCGCGCATGACCTCCATGATCTCAGCCGACATCTTGGAGTCGAGGTTGCCCGTCGGTTCGTCCGCCAAAACGACTTTTGGGTTTCCAGCAAGGGCCCGGGCAATGGCCACCCTTTGCTGCTGTCCGCCTGAAAGCGCAGAGGGGTCGTGATGATGCCGATGCTCCAGACCGACCTTCTCCAAGGCAGCCATGGCCACCTTACGACGGTCTGCACGCTTCATGCCTCGGTAAATCAGCGGCAACTCAACATTATGAAGCGCGGAGACGCGGGGCAGGAGGTTGTAGCCCTGAAAGATAAATCCGAGATAGTGGCGTCTCAGCAGCGCGCGTTGGTCCCGGCTAAGCCCGGCCACGTCGACGCCGTCGAAGAAATAGGCGCCATCGGTCGGCGCATCGAGGCACCCAATCACATTCATCGCCGTCGATTTTCCGGACCCGCTTGGCCCCATGATGGCGACAAACTCGCCAAGGGCTATGGTCAGGTCGATGGCGTCAAGCGCGCGGACTTCAGCCTCACCTTCACCGTAAACCCGGCTAATTCGCCTGAGATCGATGAGGGGGGTGGCCTCCGGTGCGCCTTTAGCCATCAGTCCGATCCGTGATGACCATATCGCCCGCCTCGATCGCCCCCTCAACGATCTCGGTCAAAACCCCGTTGCTCAGGCCGGTCTGGACGGCAATTTCAACGGCCTCCCCTTCTCGGAGCACCCAAACCGAACGCGCGTCTGCGACGGTAGCATCGGGTCCGCTGTCGGGGATCAACATGCCCAAAAGGCCACTTCGCTCGTCGGCGTCATTGGGGGCCGCAGGAGGTACATAGCGCAGGGCTGTGTTGGGCACGCTTAGCGCCTCGGTGACCTCGGCGACAACGACCTCTGCGGTCGCCGTCATCCCTGGGCGCAGGAACATCTCGGTGTTGTCGATCGCGAGGATCGCTTTGTAGGTCACGACACCGTCGATGGTTTCAGGTGCGAAGCGGATGTCGGCGATCTCGGCCGGAAACGTCCGGTCGTCATAGGCGTCAACCGTGAAGGTGGCAGAATTGCCAACCGTTACAAAGCCGATATCGGCCTCGTCGATATCGACCCGAAGCTCCATTTGCGTCAGGTCCTCCGCCACAGTGAAGAGGATGGGCGCAGAGAGCGATGCCGCCACGATCTGGCCAGCATCGACATCGCGATCGAGCACGACGCCGCGGATGGGAGAACAAATGCAAGCCTGATCAAGCTCGGCCTGATGCAAGGCCAGATTGGCTTCAGCCAGTGACCGTTCGGCGACACTGTATTGGAGTTCGGCCTCTGCGCGAATGAGCTCGGTTTCCAGCGTCGACAGCTCTTCTGCAGAAGAAAAACCGCGCGCATTCAGTTCAAAGGTTCTCTGAAATCTCTCACGAGCGTTGTCGAGTGCTGCTTGCGCCATCGCCATGCGCGCTTCCGCCGCCTGGACAGACGCGCGTTGGACCGCGACCTGCGCTTCGAGTTTTGTCGTATCAAGCTCGGCAAGCACGGTGCCCACATCGACTACGTCGTTGTAGTCGACCATGACTTCGCTCACCGTGCCCGACAGCTCCGAGGATATCTCAACGAGGTTGGTCGGTTCGATGCTGCCGGTTGCTGTGACGATGACCTCGAAGCTGGCGATGGAGGCCTGCGAGGTGACATAATGGATGGCGCTGCCGCCGTTTGGGCGCACAAGAGCATACCAGCCAATAGCGAGGACGAGGAACGCAATAGCGGCATATCCCGCCCATTTAGCGATCGCCAGTTTTGGTTGCCCGAGCCCCAGGGTTTCCTCAATGCTCCTATCGGACATCGGGCTTGAACCTCCTTGATCTATCGCGATCCTGATAGTTGCCTACTGAACCTCCCGGCCGCCCGCTTGACTTTTCTCAGTTTCCGACTGGATTAAATGCCCCGGCCTCGAATGCGGATAGCAGGGCCGCACAAAGCGTCGCGATCTTGGTCAGAGTGCAGGCGCCCACAGTGCATTGACGCCTGCAGTAGTAGGGTACTGACGAAAACCGGGATGATACCTGCCTTCGAAGGAACTCTGTGTTGCTGGGCGCTGCCACATGCGGGGCAGCGTTCACGGGGCACAAGTGCAGTCAGCGGGCGTGCCAAGCTGCGGTAGTTCGCGTTTACCGGGTCGGTTGCCTCGGGCGCGGTTCTCGGGCGTCCATTTACCCACTTGCCTGTAGATGCAGCATGGGTCGAGACTGAGTCATCCAAGTCGATCCATCATAGTAATGGACGACGGCACCATGAGATGACTCCACCCCACTGGCTTTCCCGAGATTCGCGCTGATCGACGTCAATCTGATGTCAATCGGATGCGCTAAGTATCGCGCCTACTGGTGAGTGGAGACGTGGAGGACCTTGGTATGCAAGACACAAACGAAAAGAAGAAAACCTTTGTTGAGGAGATAGAGGTCGCGGGCGATAAGCTGGTCGAGCGCGTGAAGGAACTGGCCCAGGAAGGCAGTGTCCGCCAAATGAAAATCATCGCCGACGATGGCGACGTATTTCTGAAGACCCCGTTGAACGTTGGTTTGGTGGTTGGCGGCGTGGTCGTGCTTGCGGCGCCGTGGTTGGCGATCTTAGGCGTCATCGCCGGTTTGGTGACAAAGGCACGCATCGTTGTCGAGCGCGAAGTCAGTGAAGGCGAAACAAACGCTGCGGCCACGTCAGAACACATGGACGGGTCTTGAAGCCGAGGGCGTTGGCAGGCCTTTTACGCCCCAAAGCGGAACTCGATTCCCGGGGGTTGGCCATGATTGACCCAGCTCCTTTGAACGCAGTCACCCATAGTGGAAATTGGCTACAAAGAAAGCGTCAACAATCAGCTCCGGGACGAGTTGCTGAATGTCGGACTGTTCAACGACCGCAGAGAAGCGAATGGTCTCGTCGACAAATGGAAGCGGCACTTCAATCCCATCTGTCCGCACAACCTCCTGGGCTAGCAGCCGCCAGCCCTAGAAACGGTCGTACCAGCTGATCTCGCCGCCATTGTGTGGAGGCTCCAGCCAGACCAGCCTTCTCCTGAAAGCTATGCGATGCCTACTCAAGGGCTAACTGCGCCATCTGGGTCACGTCAGTTCTCCGAGTTGAGCTCATTTTGAGCACTAATGCGAGAAGACACTAAGCCCAAAGATGCCGTTTAGGCAGGCACGAGATTCCCCATGTCCCATGGAATCCGTCTGCTATTGGAAGGGTGGTTCTTCCGATCACTGAAAAAGGGAATCTCTGGTACGCCATTGCGTGTCTGCGCGCCGTACCCTGACGAGCAAGATCGTTGACGGGCAAAGACGCGATTGCAAGCGCCAGGCGCCGCGCTATCGCACCGACTTGGAATGCTACAGACCATGTCCAGAGACGGTTCACTGGGACGCGGAGAGCATCAATGATCACAAACGAATGCGGCGCGCGTCTTTCAATGATGCTGACACGCCTTCAAAAACTGAAATTCCGTTGAGCACATCTGCAAGTGGGATTGGATAAACCGAGCGGTTGGTTATGGCGCGCGCAAACGCCTCAAGTTCTAGCCTCTCAGTCGACACCTCTGGAAAGGTCCGAACTTCAGGCTCACCCACGACGGGCTTCCAAGTGAGCGTGTCATCGCCACGCAATTCCAGCCAGCCATTTTCGCCAAACACCTGCAGACGAAAGATCGAGGCGGTCGCGGTCATTGTAGCAACGTAACCAGTGGCGCCGTTTTGAAAACGCAACAACATGCTTGTTGTATCGTCATGATCGATGTCATGCACCAAGCGGTCGCTTTGCGCGATAAGCGACACGATCGGTCCAAGCAAGTGGATCATCAGGTCGATCACATGGATGCCCGCCGCAGCTAGTCCACCTGCTGGGCTCTCGCCAGGCGCCACGCGCCACATATCGGACGTGTAGACTTCACCGAAACCGACGTGGCTGCTCATATTGCCTTCGAAATGGAGGATTTTGCCCAGTTGACCGGCTTCGATTACCGCTTTCATCTGCTGCACGGCGGGCAGAAAGCGGCGATTGTGGCCTGGTGCGAAAACGATGTCGGCTTCCCTAACCGCGAGCAGGGCCACCTCTGCACAAGCGCGTGTCAGCGCGACGGGCTTTTCGCAGAAAAGGTGCTTTCCCGCTTTTGCCACTTGGACGATCTGGTCTGCGTGTTGGGAGTGAGGCGTGGCCAGAACGATGCCATCAATGTCAGGGTCCGCCAATACAGTCGACATATCATCGTTAAGCGAGATGCCTTGCGCGTCGCACCAAGAAGCCACCTTTGAAGGCGACCGCGCGACCGCGTGGGTGAACGTCACTGTTTCAGAAAGGCCCTGAACAGACTGCACAAGAATGCGGCCCCATCGTCCAGGGCCGACAAGTGCAAGACGCACCATTGCCTTGTCTCCGGTCACGCCTGTCGATCCGGCAGCCACCGCCTAAGCATCGCCAGTTCATGCATAGGAAAACGCGATATCCTGAGCGCCTTCCCAAAGCACGCGGTTGCCCAGTGCCATCAGGTTTTCTAGCCCAGACGTCAGCGTGATGAAGTGATTGCCGGCCAGCTGTCCCATCTTGGATGAGAAATCAACGCCACCGTATGCCAGTAGGATCTCTGTTTCGCTGATACCTGCCGGGTAAAGGATAATGTGGCCCGGCGCAGGATGGCTGGTATGGTTCTCATATCCGACGCCAAAGTCTCGGTCCCCCAACGGAATCCAAACACCCTCCCCTGACCAGCGCACATGAACGATCTGCCCGTTGAATGGCATAGCGGCTTCAAAGGCAGCGCAGGTTTTTGGGGCAGCCTCTCGCTCAAGGCGCGCATCAAATGTGTATGGTCCGGCTGTAATCTTAAGGGCGGTCATTTGGGGTTCTCCTGCGGTGGGTTAGGTGAAGCGGGCCATGGAAAAGGCCTCAATGTCTTGGCGTAGCCGGCCAGAGAGCGCCGCAGCGGCGGCCTCGCGGCCCAAAAGAGGGCCAAGGGTGTAGCCATTGGCGCTGGCAGCAACAGTGATACCTGCATGGCCTGGCAACGGTCCAATCACGGGTGCGCCGTCAATGTCGATGTTCATGGCAGCCCAACTGCGGATCACTTGTAGACTCGCCACCTGGGGCACAGTGTGGGCTGCAACCCACAGATTGCCTTCCAGGCTCTCCGGCAAAATCGCGCTGTAGCCATGCGGCCCCGTTATCGCGGGCCAGGCGCCACCAATGATCACCGAGCCTGACGCGGTTTGTTTCATGGTTAGATGACGGTCGGCGTGGGCTAGCAGACAGGGAACAATTGGCGGCCCGGGTGCGGTGACCACCATCTGAAGCGGAGCGCCACGAATGGGCAAGGACGCACCCAGCATTGCAGCGACCTGGGTTGACCAGCCACCTGCTGCGATCAGCACCCGTGGTGCTGTTACCTGGCCACGCGACGTCGCAACGGCATAGCCAGGACCTTCGCGCGTGATCCCAGAGACGACGGCGAATTCTTCGATGTGCGCGCCGGCGCTGCGCGCCGCCTGAGCAAGCGGCGGCGTCGCCGCAAGTGGGTTGATTTTTCCTTCACCAGAACACCAGGCGGCAGCGACAATAGCCTCAGAAATAGCTGGGGCAATCTCTCGCACCCGCGCCCCATCGATGACTTCGGTTTGAATGCCGACGCGTGCTTCCGCCTCCGTTTTGGCTTCCAGGAAGGCTATCTGGTCATTGCTTTCTGCGACCATCAAACCACCGGTCACCGCCATCTCGAAATCGGCGCTTAGCTCTTCCTCGAGGTCCTTCCAAAGCGCAATGGATTCCTTCTGCAGCGGCAAGGTCTGCAATTGCAGGCTTCCAT
Source organism: Hyphomicrobiales bacterium (assembly GCA_017642935.1). Classification (NCBI taxonomy): domain Bacteria; kingdom Pseudomonadati; phylum Pseudomonadota; class Alphaproteobacteria; order Hyphomicrobiales; species Hyphomicrobiales bacterium. The sequence goes on along the minus strand of JAEPOK010000002.1, from coordinate 1,423,734 downwards.
CACCGACCGCCTTGCCGCCAAAGTCCCAAGAAAGTAGCTGAAGGTGCAGGCTGCCAGCATTCCCACCAGATGCTTCGCCATTGACCCGCCCCCGATCAAGGCACACGACAGACGCTCCAGCGCGCGCCGCGTAGAGAGCAGCTGAAACTCCTGTAACCCCGCCACCAATGATGACCAGATCGGCCGTTTTCACCGCCAGTGGTTGCGTGCTGGGCTTGCCCGGCCGCACCGCCGGAGCGCTCTCGCGGTGACCGCCCCATTCGGGCTTTTCCAGAGCCAGAGCCCCAAGAGGAACAGGGCGCACCGGGATTTGCGGGGCGAAAAGCGCTTCAGAAGTCGCAGGGTGTCCAGCATCGTTGAGCATGCGCATTGCCTGAGGCAGGCAATACCGGCCCTGGCAGCGTCCCATGCCAATACGGGTCTGGCGCTTAAGAACAGCTGGATCGCTCGCGCCATCAGCGATCGCGGCACGAGCCTCTGCTGCCGTCACCTCTTCGCAGCGGCACACAATGGTTGAGTCTGAAGGCGGGTGGCGCGGCGGCGCTGCGTAGAGATGCCACAGGGCAGACTGGAAGTGTTGGGCGCGTCTGAAGTGGTGACGCGTTCGCGTCAAACCAGCGGCATGTGACCTGCCGATATGATCGAGGGCGCCAATGGCGCTCATGTCACCCTGACATAGCGCTATCTCGGCGCCGCCGAGTCCACCAGCATCGCCTGCAATCCAGACGCCCTTGACCGGTGTTCGGCCGTCGGTCGCGCGCTCAGGCCTGATAGTACCTGTGGCCGGATCCGTTTGGATTGGCACCCCCAGCAGTCGGGCCAACTCGAGTTGCGGGGCGAAACCATCACCAGCGGCCACCGTATCGACGTCAAAGTGTCGAGTCCGGCCAGTGGCTATCTCGTGGAGGTCGGCTCCTTCAACCCGATCCTCACCGAACACGCGGACAAGTTCCCATCCAGTCAACACAGGCACGCCGGCCCGCAACGCCGCGACGCGATAACCAAGCCCTTCGGCTACAAGGCGCGGCGCGGCCATGGCAGCCTTCAAGCCCTGGGGACCAAAATGCGGCTGCCCGCGTTCAGCCAACGCGATTACATCCGCATCAAGCGCACTGAGTTCGGCAGCCAATTGAAGTCCAAGCGGCCCATGGCTGGCGATCAAAACCCTGCGTCCGGGAGCAACGCCATAACGGCGAACGAATGTTTGTGCGGCGCCGATCGTCATTACGCCGGGCAAGGTCCAGCCCGGCACCATGGCTGGACGCTCGTATGCCCCGGTTGCGATGATCACAGCGCGGGCATGCAGATGCAAACCTCCGGTCGGGCAGAGACCACGTAACTCGAACCCGTCACCACATGACCGGGCAAACCAGACACTCTGGTCGGTTTTGATCTGCGCGCCGCTTTCTACGGTGCGAGTACGCAAGCTGTCGCCACGGCGGTGCTGGCGATCAAGCCCAAAGCGCCCGCGATAGCCGCCAGAGCGCGGTTTGAAATATTGCCCCCCTGGTTCCCCACGTTCGTCTAGCACCACGACATCCGCACCGGCGGTTGCGGCACGCAGCGCAGCAGAAAGGCCAGCCGGGCCGGCACCAATCACCGCAATCTCTGTTTTCAATGTCTGCACGGGACCTGGACGCGGGGGCACCGTTTCGTCAGCAAGTCGGCGCTCATGCTCGCTGCGCACGCTCATGCCATCGCTGACGGTCGTCATGCAGGCGCGTTGACCACGCCGACTGTTCACCGTCACAAGGCAATCATAACAGACACCCATGCCGCAAAACGTGCCCCGAGGCAGCTCGCTGCGCCGCCGTCCAAACGCCGTTTCCCCCGCTGCGGCTAACGCCGCTGCGATGCTGTCGCCTTCGTTGGCGGGACATGCCCGTCCGTCAAAATGGAACGTCAATGAGCCCATTTACGCCACTTGGCGCGGCAAAAGCCCCACAGAAGAAAGGGCAGTTCGAACCTCGCCCATCTCATTTTCGGGCAAAGGCAGACGTGGAGCACGGGGGGCACCCATCGGCATTCCAATAAGCTCCAGCGCCGCCTTGCTGCCGGATACATAGCGGTGACCGGCAACCAATCGGATGATCGGCAGTACTTTCCGATAAAGGGTGCGGGCGGCGTGATAATCCTCATCGTCAGCTGTCAACGTAAACAGTTTTGCTAGCGCGGCAGGCATGATGTTGGAGCCAACTGCAACCCAACCTTCCGCCCCTTCAACAAAGCTTTCGAACCCCATTATCCCGCCAAAAACCGTCATGCGTCCTTCACTCATATCCAAGATGTCGCGGATACGCGTGACGTCCATCGTCGATTCCTTGATGTAGTCGATTCTGGGCAAGCGGGAGAGTTCGGCAACGAGCGGTGGGACCAGATCCACGTTCGCCGTGGCTGGGTTGTTGTAGATCATCACCGGGCGTGTTGCGGCCTGCCCGATGCGGCCAAAGTGGTGGATCAGTTCGTCCCATGTGGGAGTCGAATAGAACGGGGGAATGATCATGGTTCCATCCGCGCCCAACTCTTCGGCCATTGCCACGTTGTCGATCACCTCATCGGTGCTCTCTGCGCCTGCCCCCACAAGCACCGGCACCCGCCCGGCCACAGTGTCGATGACGCATTTGGCAACTGCGCGCCGCTCCTGCGTGCTCATGGACAAAAACTCACCAGTGGACCCCAGCGGTATCAATCCGTGAATGCCTTCGCGCACCTGCCAGTCCGTGAACCGAGCCTGCGCTTCAAGGTCCACGCGACCCTGGGCGTCAAAAGCCGTCACCATCACGGTATACGTGCCACGGAACCGATCGGTCATGTGTGCGTCTCCTGTAGCGTCAGCAGTCTCAATGGCGTTTCGCGCAGCAACTGACGGATGAGTTGGGCCTCAAGGCCGAGCCTTTGCATAAGCGGGGCTACGTTGCGCAGAATATGACCGTACCCATGGCCACCCCAGTGGCGCATGCGCGTCTTGGTGCAAATGTCTTGAGAGATAAGAATTTGATCGGCATGGCCTTTGTCAGCGAAGGTCTGGATCAGCCGGATGCGGTCTCGGTCGCAGGGCAGTTCGACCTCACCCATCCAGTAATATGACTGCTCGATCCCAAAGAAATCCCACTCGACAGTGGCACCACGTTGGAGCAACGCTGCAATGCCATCTCCATCCGGATGCGTACGGTCCATATGGCACAAGACGGTACGGCTGGGGTCGAGCCCCTGGGCTTCTGTAATATCGAGGATCTCAGCGCAGGCGTCAGGCGCACGCCCTGGATGAACGGACAAGGCAGCTCCTGTTTCACAGGCCGCCCTTGCAGCCGCCGTCAAGGCGCGTTGCTCAAAAGGGTGCATAGGCCAGGAACAGCCAATTTCACCGATTATCCCGGCCCGGATCGTTGTGCTCTGCAGGCCCTCGGTCACCTCAGCAGCAAAGAGTTCGCTCAGAGCGTTGACATCCATATCCTTCAGCGCTGTTGGCGCGTAGGTGACCGTGTAGCAGCCTGCTGCCGCAACCACATGCACCCCAGAGCTGCGCGAGGCGCGAGCGAGGCCATCGGGATCGCGCGCCAAACCGGCCACCGATTGGTCCACGATCAGGCCACCGCCATCTTCGGCGAAAAGGCTCAACTCGGCCGCGGCGATGTCGGGATCGGTTTGAAGGGCATTTGCCGGCGTTTCATTGGAGCGGTAGTCGATCTGCCAGCGATCTTCGAGCGCAATCTCCGCGGACCGATCTCCGGGCGTATCTGGCGGCACGATGTCGAAAAGAACATGCTCGTGGAAGGCCACCGAGCCCACACCGCCTGGATCTACATCGCCAAGAACTGTCCGCACGACGGCCATCGCTAGTGTTGCAGGATCTTTGAAAGGAACAGCCGGGTATGCTCACTGTCTGGGTTCTTGAAGAATTTTTCTGGGCGGGCCTCTTCAACGATCCTGCCGTCATGCATCAGTACCACGCGATCAGCTGCCGCGCGGGCAAAGCCCATTTCATGGGTGACGACAATCATCGTCATCCCCTGCTCCGAGAGATCGACCATCACATCGAGCACTTCGGAGATCATCTCCGGATCGAGCGCTGAGGTGGGTTCGTCAAACAGCATGACCTTTGGCTTCATCGCCAGGGCGCGGGCGATCGCAACGCGTTGCTGCTGGCCGCCGGAAAGCTGACGGGGATAGGCGTTTTCCTTATCCGGCAGGCCCACGCGCTTGAGCAGCACTCGCGCCTCTTCACGGACCTCGGCTTTGTTGCGCTTGAGGATGCGAACCGGCGCCATCATGATGTTGTCGATCACGCTGACATGGGGGAACAGGTTAAAGTTCTGAAAGACCATGCCAAGGTCCCGCTGCTGCTGCGCCACTTCCGCATCGCGCAGCGCCACGCGCTTGCCCTTCTTCTCGCGAAACCCCATCAGATGACCTGCGGCATGGATGGTGCCGCCATCAATCGTCTCCAATTGGTCAACGCAGCGCAGCAGCGTGCTCTTCCCGCTGCCGGAGCGCCCACAGATCACAACCACCTCTCCTTGGTGGACGGTGAGCGAGACCTGCTTGAGGACGTGATTGTCACCGAAGGACTTCTCGACATCTTCGATCATGACGATCGGCTCGCCAAGCGTCCTTTCGGCAATCCGTCCTCGTTGCGATGCGGCTACGTTCTGGTCACCCATCTCAACCCCCTCAAGCTTGACCGGTGGTGCCAAGGACTTTGGCTTGGTCTTTTTTTGCCTCAGACGAGACGGCAGCAGCGGGCCCGAAGGGTTTTTCATAATGCGCCTCGATGCGCACCTGAATTATGCTCCATATCGAGACAAGCACAAGGTACCAGACGGCCGCCACGGAGTAAGATTCAAGCACCCGAAACTCGATCTGCGCGAGCATCTGGGCGTTGCGCATCAACTCTTCCATGGAAATGACCGAGGCCAAGGATGTTGTCTTGAGCATACCGTTGAATTGGTTGCCCAATGGCGGAATAATCGTTCTGGTTGCCTGCGGAAGGATGACCATCCACATGCGCTGCCGCCAGGTCATGCCGACCGCGCGGGAAGCATCGGTCTGCCCTTTATCGACGGACATGATACCCGATCGGATAATCTCAGCGATGTACGCGCCTTCGTTGAGCGCAAGACCGAGGATGGCCGACTCGATTACGGTCAGGCGAATGCCCAGCTGAGGCAGACCGGTGTAGATGATCACCAGTTGGATGAGGATCGGCGTGCCCCGGAACAGCCAAATGTAGAACTCGGCGATCCAGCGCAGGGCATGGTTGCCGTACATCTTCATCATCGCGGCCAAAACACCCAGGCCAAGACCTAGGACCATCGAGATGACACTCAGCCAGACCGTTGTCCACGCACCGCGCAACATCAGACCGTTCGTCATGTAGGCAAAGAAAAAATCCCAGCTCCAGTTCACAATGGGCTCCGGCTTTGGTTTGATGGATGATAGACATCTGGCCACGAACCGTGAGCACAGAGGCGTTGGATCCGGCCGAGATGCAGCGTGCGCACCACGGCCGGACTTCTCTTCTCAGGGCTTGGAATTATTCGGGGTTGTAATAGATCGCAACGTCCCCGGTGTAGTCATCCCAGAACTGGATCTGCGTGGCGCCGTACGCGCTCATCATCTCATCATAGGTACCATCTTCGACCATGTCGCGCAGCACATCGGCGACTGCATTGGCCAATTCTTCGCCCGTCTCGCCATCAAATCCGAACGAGGAAGGAAGGCCGGGGTTGAGACCCGAGGCACCTACATCGAACGAACCACGCTCGGCAAGGTAGGCTGCCGTCGCATCAGGTCCGAAAACAGCGCGAACCTGACCAGCACCCAGTGCGGCAAACGCATCACCGAAGGTATTGAAGGCCTGGATATCCATTGACTCCATTCCGTTAGCCACTTGTTCGGCATTGATCTCGCGGATCAGATTGTCTGCGAAACCGGAAATCTCGGTACCGACCGGCTGACCGGCCAGATCCTCGTAGCCTTCCACGCCCAGCGGGTTGCCACCTTCAACGACGATGGCCAGCGCATTCACCACATAGGGTACCATGCGCATGATTTTCGCCCTTTCAGGATTGTAATACATGCCGGTGTTGACCATGTCCCAGCGCCTGCTGGCGAGGCCTGGAATCTGCACCTCGAAGCCGACATTCATATAGACCGGTTCAAGGCAGAGACGTGCGGCAATCTCGTTACCGAGGTCCGGGTGCAGACCTTGCAAGTTGCCATCAGCATCGAGGAACTGTCGCGGCGGCAGCGTCGCATTGATCGACATGGTCAGCTTGCCTGGCTCGATCGTTGGCAAGTTTTCAGGACAGTCTTGTGCCACTGCTACACCGCCGGTGACACTGAGCCCTAGCGCAACAGCGCTAACTTGGAGATACTTCATGGAAATTACCTTTCTTTTGGGAGCTGGGAAGGGCTTTTCACAAGCCTCTTAGTTCAAGTCGGCGGTGGTGGTTTGCCGCCGCACCAATCGATCACAATGGCCGTCGTTACATCGACCATGCGCTGAAAATCCGCGACGTCGACCCACTCATCATGAAGACTGTTTTGCGATAGATCGCCACCAAGACAACCAAGGCCAACGCAGGGAATTCCAGCCTCGACGATGGGATTGCGGATGTCTGACGAGGTGTGCATCGGGTTGACGTGCGGCGTGTCGCCAGTGACTCGCGACACTGCGTCAACTGCCGTGCGGTACAACGGATGCTCACCGTCCACCTCGCCACCGGTCACGCCTGTGACCCAGGTTAGTTTGGGCGGATGATCCTTCAACCAGGGATCTTCGGCGGCAGCACGCGCAATCGCCTCTGTGATCTCGGCCTTGATGTCATCGATTGTTTCGCCTGGCGGAAACGACACAGCGCAGCCCAACGTGCACACATCATTGACCCGCGAGAAGCGGCTCATGTCGCCGCAAGAGATATTTGAAACCAGGATATTGGTTGCTCGCCCAACAACGCCTTCGATCAAAGGATGGCGCACACGCTCCGCGCGGTCCTCAGCAAGGTCGAAAAGGGCCTGACGCAGCACAAGCGCTTTATCAATCGGGTTTGTCGCAAGATGAGAAAAGGCCGTGTGGCCAGGCTCGGTCGTGTCGGGAGCACGCCCTTCGACGACAATCTGAAACTCTATATGGCCGGACGCCACAGCTTTAATCTCGCGCATTCCGACGCCAGATTCAGCTGGGTGCAGATAAAGCGACGCGTCGGCAGACAAACCATTGTGCAGCAAAGCAGCGACGCCACGCGCGTAGCGCTTTGATGGGGTTGATGCGAAAACCGCGCGGCCAAGGTCTGCGCCTGAGGATGCTGCCTCTTCGATGGCAAGAACGGCGGCGGCGCACCCGGCCAAATCATCGGCGATACCCCAACCGTACAACCGGCCATCGTCTAACTCGCCGGCAAAAGGATCGTGGGACCACGTTGAGGTGTCGCCAACCGGCTCGCCATCAGGATGGGCGAACATTAAAAGGCTTGGCCTGTCTGCATCGCCCGGCAGCGTTCCCACGACCGCCTTACGACGCTCCGTCGCTCGGGCAGTATCAAGTGCGAACTCACCTATTACCTTTACATCGTCGGGGTCGTAATCGAGTTCTTCAACCGTACACCCCGCGGCTTTAAGCCGCCGTGCAATCACATCCTGGACCGCCACCTCACCATGCGTTTGGGCCGCAACGAGCTCGCGCAGGAAAGCTATCGCTTTGTCATCAATGTCCAACAGATTTCCAAATTTTTCTTTGTATACGGACGGTATACAAGTTAGTGTCAACCAGATCCCGAACGTATGCAAGGTCATTCTTTTTGCGCTGTGCCTCGTCTTAAGGCAGATGACCACTGATCGCTCTCTGGACGAAACCATCGCAATGATGCTCAACGGTTGGTTTGAAACTGGCCAACGGCAAAAAGGATTGCCTGCAAGGTGACTGGCGCACAAAGACAATCAACACTACCCGACGCTGCCGGTAGATCGGCGCTTGGCGCGCCCTCAACGCTTTCCGAACAGGCCTATGTTGCCCTCTCGCGCATGATCCAGGAGCGCGAACTTCCCGGCGGACAAGCCATCGTGGAAGCGCAATTGGCACATATGCTGGGCGTTTCGCGCACACCGCTTCGCCAGGCACTTCAACGACTGGAAAGCGAAGGCCTGCTTCAGAAACTCGAAAGCCGCTCCTATGTGGTTCGGCGTGTGGAGTTGAAGGAGTATCTGCAAAGCCTGAAGGTGCGTGAATTGCTGGAAGCCGAGGCGGCTGAACTGGCCATCAATCGGATCGACCCAGCCGCCATTGCTCGCGCACGCCTTCATGTCCGTGAGGTTCGAGATCGTGTCCCCTACAACATCCTTGCTCATTGGCAATCAGATGATGAAGTGCATGGCCTGTTTATTGACGCCTGCACAAATTCGGTCATTCGCGACATTCTTCTAAGCCTTCGCGTGGCCACAAAACTGTTTGAAATCGAACGGCTTTCCGAACGGCTGAAACCCGACAGCAGCCAGCATGAACGTATCCTTGATGCGCTTGAGAGCGGCGACCCGCAAAGAGCGCGCGAAGCGGTGGTCTCGCACCTTCGATCCCTTGCTGAGTTTGCCCTTGAAGTGCTCTGAAACGCGATATCCCTGGGCGTTCGAATTTGGACCAAAAAACTTAGCTATCGCGCCAACGGCTCAATGCGCAGGCATCAGCAGTAACGCGGTAAGCCCGGTGGGCATCGTCACTATCGTTATGCCACAGCCCTATGGCCAAAAGGAGCATCGTGCCCCTGAATGAATGCACCGGTTGGTCGGCATGGGGTATTACGCTGTCGCGCCAACAAAGGGCTCACACCCAGCGACGGTGTCTGTGCAATTGTGGCCGTCCAGAACACGGCCATCTCAGCCAGCGAGCGATTGCCTTCCGCCCCTTCTGTAATTTCGACGACAGATCGGGATGACCGCTTTGGGGGTTGAACGGCTGTAAGTGGCTTCGCTTAGTAGCTGTGTTGGTTTGCAGCCCATAGCTTCAATTGGCCCCACCCCATCGCATTCAAGCCCACGCTTGCTGCAACCCAGAATGCAACCCCGGACGATCTTCGCGCGACCGCGCCGATGGAACGTCAGACCTAACGATCTGCAACATAAAGGAAAAAATGGTAGCGGAGGAGGGACTTGAACCCCCGACACGCCGATTATGATAAAGTCAATAATATCAGTTACTTAATATCAAACTTACCCAACTCGTGTCACAGACCGTTTAATCGGCTTGACGATTTAGTCTCTGAACTGTCTCAAGCTTTTCCACTGCGCTTTATTCAAGCCCACCGGCACCTGCATCCCAAATGAAACCCAGAAGCTCTAGGATACCTCGACTGTTCGAAAGGTAAGCGAGATGCGGCGCCATCGCGGCACGCGTTGACCATTGATCGGGTCTGATTTGCGGGCCGGTATTTCATGGGTCCATTTACCGCGCGCCGGACCAGAAATAAAAAGTGCAGATCGAGGCTCGAGCACAACCGCCCTCCTTTGATCAGCACCGCGCTTCTTGAACACCATCTCACATGTGGAAAGCAGGCTGATCGACGCGATCACGTCGCCAAAGCAAGGCACGCAATCCACATGCGCCGAGATGCCCTGTCCGGGTAGATACTCGTTGACGATCAACTGATCCGGGGGTTTTTTGAACCAGCCATTGCCGACAAGCCTGCCTGCCAGATCGGAAGCCCATTGAGGCAAAGGTCCGAGATAGGCATCGGGCGTTATCGTTCGAGCCCGATAGTCGTACCAGTAGCCATAATGCTGAACGCGGCGCTTGAGATCCTCGATCCATGGTCGCTGGTCAACAGCCTCGATCAGCACATCCTGCATGGATAGATCAATAAGCCCGGCCACATAGATTGCGCCTGGCGGCAACAAGGGCTCTTCAGTCATCGCGTTCGCCAGCGACAAAAATAGGTAGCGCGATATTACTTATCAAAGACATGGGTTTGAAGCTTGTCCTGTTTGACGAGCGCACTTTCGTTTTCGTCTTGCGTGTTTCAATGGATATAGCTTGGATGGTCCCCCATCCGAAAAGGGTAAATCCGCGGCGAAGACAGTCTAGCCCACCGGGCAGCGTCGTGCGTGCTGAAGGCACCATCATAGTGTGCTATCGATGACCGTGATAGCAACCCGACCATTGCTGGCCAGCACAAGTCTTGCACTCCGCAGAAAGCGTCTGATGAGCACATGGTTTGGGTTCCGTCCATGAAGCGGTCTGCGGCTGGCAACATTTGGAAACTGAAAAACCACAAACTTGAAGCGCGTCACTGGGAAGCGTTCTTCCAACCTTCTTGCATCGATCCAATGCAGCACAGTTGCCCCGCGCTTTCTCAACCGAGCAGCGTTATGCTGTGTAACATCTGATATATTGTTTCGGGTTTCATAGGTCGTTGCCCTTAGCATCGCGGCAGTTGATCCCATCCTCGGCGCAAGCGACAGGGAGAAACTCAAGTTGCCCTCCCCAACAAGCAGAGTGGCACCGTTGCTGGCCGCAGATACGAAATCGAAGGCATCGCGCTCGGTGAGCTTATGTTTGAGCTCCAGAAGTCTCGCTTGAAGTCTAGCATATGCAAAATCGCTGCGAAGCCGAAGCATTTTGGAATTGAGCATTGGATCGCCGATGAGCATTGGGTCAGAGCCGTCGAATGATGGAAACGCAGGGAAACCTACTTGCAACCTGGAATGCGAGGATAAGGTTTTCCTCTATTCACCCGGTCTCTCGCGAGTCTCTCTACCCTTACCCTTCGCCCCATAGAACGCGTGTCGGTTTCACACGCTTGTTCGCTGGCAACTCTGGAAAGCTATTGAAAAGTACGCCGTGATGGCGTACATTGACAGCAGATTAGCCTTCAGGAGCAGCATCATGCGCGCCTTCACTGACAACACCAAAAACATTGACGAGCGCGCCACCGAGCGCATGGGCTTTCGTACCAAGCCGCATATCAAGCAGGTCATCCAGCGGGCCGCTGCGCTTTCCGGCGTCGATGACAGCGTCTTTACGATGAGCGCGGCCTATCAGTCGGCCTTGGCGACGATCGCGGCGCATGAACGCACCCATTTACAACCCAGCGATCATGCTGCCTTCTTCGAGGCTCTGGACACGCCCGCCGAGCCCACCGATGCCCTGCGCAATGCGGTTTCACGTCATCAGGCCCGCTATCGCTCCGCGTGACCGGACGTCCGCCAGTTGCCCTCGCCATAGAGCCGCTCGATCTTGAACACCATGATCGGGCAGCTTTCTCGTGTGGTGTCGAACAGGTCGACAACTTCCTGAAGAAGACCGCTGGAAAGCTGACCAGCGCCGACAATACGCGTGTCTATGTGTTGGCCGATCCCGCTGGCGCGATCATCGGCTTCTACGCGATCAATGCCCACGCCATCGATTATCAGAACCTGCCCAAACGCTTTGCGCGAACACGGCCAGCGCATGGAGCTATCCCAGCAGCGTTCCTGTCGATGATCGGCGTCGATCATCGGCACGGTGGAAAGGGTTATGGCGGCGACCTTCTAGCCGATGCGCTGGTGCGCGTGGCTGGCGCAGCCGATCAGCTTGGGATCGCCGTGGTGATCCTCGATGTGCTTGATGACGGAGATGCAGAAGCCGTCAAGCGCCGCTTAGCGCTCTATGCGCGATACGGCTTCCAGTCCCTGCCCTCGCAGCCTTTGCGCCTGTTTCTGCCCGTCGCAACGATCCGCAAGACCCTTCAGCTAGAAGCTGGCAACTGAAAACCACAGGGCTGGAAAAGCCCGCTGAACACCGTCACAGGCGAACGCCCTGAAAAAAATCAGGCATTTTCAAGTAGCCCGACCCAAACCATATCTCTGACATTCGGAAACACAGACCGCGTATCGGGCACTCATGACGCTCCGATGTGAAACCCACGCGCGCCCCCGGCGCACCACGCCAGATTATGAAAGCCACACAAGAGCTTAGCTGAATAGTCGCGCGATAAAAGTCAGAACGCGCCACATTTAGTCCGCGTATCGTGGTGCATAAGCCGCTGAGATTATTACGATATCTCAACCGCGTAGAACTCCCGACCCCCCGAGGCAGAGCTTATGATAAAATCAATGATATCAGCTATTTAGTCTCAAATTGACCCATCTCGTGTCATGGACCGCTTGATCCGTTTGATGATTAAGTCTCTGAACTGTCTCAAGCTTTTCCATTACGTTTCATTCAAGCCCAGCAGCAACCGCACCCCAAATGAAACCCAAAGGGCCCCTGCAGCACGAGTTTCGACTTTACAACCTTCTGCAAACCGTGACGTTTTCCCCCGGATTGTTCTTGTTCAAAAACTAAGCCTACTCCGAGTTTTGTCTTTCTCTCAACCGTTGAGGTACTCACGCCGCTTGAGCCAGGATTGATTGAGCTAATTACTTGCGAAATCATGGTCGATGCAGCTGCGCGCTGCTCTCCAGTTGCCTCTGACCGATGTTGAGGTACCCACGTCGCTCTGCTTCGCGGTATGCCTCCGCGCTAACGGTGCGCGCATTGGTGAGATTTTGGCGTGCATCAAGGACGCGGCTGTAGGTCTGCATCCCGGCGATCTTCATTAGGCGCAAGCCATGGCGGGAAGCAGTTGCTGCCGCTGCGGCCGCAAGCCGGCCTGCGAGAATGCGATCGCCCTGAGACAACAAGAGTTCTGCCTGCAACCGCATCGCATCGCTTTCGAGGCGCGGCATGGACATGGCACGCGCGTAGCTTAAACAGTCTTCGAGCCTCTGGCTGATGCTTGGATCAGCGATCTTCCCCTCGATCAGCGCAAGTTTGACCTCTGTGAGCCGAGCAGCCCAGAACACATCGCGTTGCTCGGCGTTTTTTGCGGCAGCAACTGCCATCTGCGCATCGATCTGTGCCCGCTCCATGTTCTGCATACGGCGGCGCAGGTCGGCGCGATACCGATAGAAGATGCTCTGTAAGCGCAGCATCTGCCGGCTTTCGGCGAACTTGAGCACACTGTTGTAGGATTCTAGCGTTCCAGCATAGTCGCCTCCAACATGCCGCACTAAGCCCAGATAACCCTCGGCGATCCGCCCCACAGTGCTGCCGAAGTGGCGTCCGCCATCCACCGATAGCACCAATTGGTTCAGCAGTTGCGTGCTGCGATCGAGGTTGCCCCGCTCAAGATGCGCAATCGCCAGATTGAGCCGAACGCGTCGGACCGCCGCATGGAGCGCTGGATCGCGTCGCCGCGCATCCTCGCGATGGTGCATGACATGGATTGCGCGCTCGAACAGTGGGATGGCGTCGTAGAGCTTTCCCCTAACGAGCGCGATGACGCCGCGCTCGTTAAACAACCAGCCAAACTCGTCTCGATAGAGGGGTTGTGCGGGCGGCCTCACCTGAACCGTCGGGCGCTTTAGCGTGACTTGTTTATCCTTCTGCGCTGCGCTGGGATAAGCCAGTGTCAAAGGGCTTTCTGTGCCGGGATCGCCCTCAAGGAGTTTCAGCACATCCCCGAGCTTCCCAAAGCTAACTGCCGCGTTCGTCACGCCGCGCAGCCAGCCGTGGAAGCGTTCGAAGGGTTCATCATCTTTCGTGCGCTCATCCATCCGGTCGAGCCGGGTGATTGCGCCAATCGAAAAGCTGCCGCGAAGCAGGCTGTACATCGCGCGGATCCTTTGCGAGGCTCCCGCAATGGACGGCAGACTTGGATCGATCGCGGCGCCTTCCTCGAAGGGGTCCCTATCTCCCACAAGGCGACGGGCGAGCCCTTCTCCCGCAATCGCGCTGCGCAACGCGTAGGTACCAGATCCGTCCGATTCTTTCATGGCTTGCTGAAGTTGGTGCAGGCACCACAGCGTGCGCTTGGATTGCAGGATTTGGCGATCGAGGATCGACCGGAACAGGAGATAGTGTTCGGTTGTTGGCGTCGGCAGATCCTTGGGCTGGTCGCTGAACAAGGAAACCTGGAAGAAGTTTCTCTCGCCCCTGTCGGGCACCGAAAGGTCCATCTGCCGGCAGATATAGTCCCTCAATTGGTCCTGCAGGATGTATCGCCGATTGACGTGTCGCCATCTCCTCAGAGCCCGGGCATCCCAATCAGGCAGGGATTTGGGCTCCACCGCGATCAGCAGTGAGTGCTCGGCAAGGCTGTCGAGAAACCCGGACAACTTGTTCAAGCAACGCGCCCTATTTTGAGCCGTTCGCCTGGCTGGGTTGCTTTTCGATGGAGGTTCTCCGAGCCATTGCTGTAGCATGAAGTGCACTTCGTCGCAGCCGTAGAGGACGCGAGCGGTTACCGGCATGGGGAACAGGGCAAGATGGCGCAGAATGATATCGAGCATGTTGGCGTGCCAGTTTGGCCACTTAACCTGCGCTTTCTTTTTCCGGGGCGTGTCCACACGGTCCCAATGAAGGTTTGCCCGTGACCGGTGCAGCCGCAGGATCTCGCCAAGGATGCCGGCGACACCGTCCCTGTCTGCTGCGGCGTCAAACGCGAGGAGCCTGTCCTTGACCCTCTTGGCCAATGCTTCGGTCGTCGTGGTATCAGTTGCATCGATGACAAGAGCACCGGCGCACCATGAGGACAGCGCAACGCCGCGGGCCAGATGGCGGCGCAAAGAAGCGGAATCGTCCAAAACGAGGTGATCAAGATGGCGGGCGGGCGATGTCTGATCGTTCTTGTCGGGGAGTTTGCCAAAGGCGGCTTGAAACGCGGCAAGAGTGGCGTCCCGCCGTCTGTGGTCCGAAATCTCGACATTCGTGTCCAGGTCGAAGTTGGCCCCAAGCCAGTAGCGATCCGCAATCGTAAACCCGTCGACGACCGGCCAGCGCCGCAGATACAGGTCCATGTCCGCGACCTTGGCGTAGTCGGTGGGAACCTTCCGCACTGCTTGGTGAGCGTTGAGTTCGACCTCGTTGACCTCTTCGGCAAGGTAGCGAATGGGCCGATCGGGCGTGCCTGATATGAGAACCAGATCGAGCGGAATAGCATCATCGGATTCGTCGGGATATTTGCGCCCATGGCCCGTCAGAAGCCTGAATAGAGCACGATACATGGGGTTATAGGCAACACCATTGCCATCGCATAGCCGGTCGAGGCCCGACAGGCAGATGAACAGACGGTCCTTCGACCCCATTTGGCGAACGAGGATACCGAATGCGCTTAGGAAGATCCGGCACAGTTCAAGCCGATGGCTCCGCAACTGGCTTTCCCATGGAGGATCACCAAGCTCCAAACTGCGGTACAGGCTTTTTGAGATCTTGTCGTGGAGTTCACGCCTGCCGGCAGGGGATCGCTTGCGAGATAGTTTCTTCAGTTCCTCGCCTTCGGCCACCAGCAAATCGATGACCGGATTGAGCATGGCGCGTTGATCGATAACCAGAAGGCGCATCGCTCTAGTTGCCGACGCCCTGCTGGCGGTATCGGCAAAGAGCCCCACGATCGCGTCGCAGACAAAATGTGCTAGCGATTCAATGACCGATGCGAACTCCATCGAGAAACTCAAATGAACGAGAAACGAGCCGTGATAGCGGAACGCGTCATCCTCCTCAAACAGGCCGTCGAGCACGAAGCGCTCGCTGCCGCCGCCGCCCTTGGCGTTCTGCTGCAACAAATGCATCAGGGAGCCCTTTCCAGCCCCCCGTGCCATGGCAAAGCGCAGAACTCGGCGGGGCAGCGGGCCGTCGATCGGCAACTGGCGCGCGCCGCTCACTCCCTTGTGCCATGCTTTTCGCATCTCTGCGTCAGCCCCTTTGGCTAGCTGCTTGAGATCTGACAGCACCTTGATGGCTTCGATCTGGTCGACTGCTGGCTTTCGGTACGCCGGCCTGTGCCGGCTCAGGCACGGATGCTCTCTCCATGTATCGTTATCAGTATAAGCACGACGGAAACGTGCCGGGCGCGGCTCGGGTATTTCTCGCCAGTCTTGCCACCAGTTTTCCCGGCGGTGTTGAATGTCCTCTAATGCAATATCCAGCGCCCGAGAGCGCAGGAGGGAGCGATAACTGGCGGCGAATGATTGAAGTTTCTTTCCAAGATCTTCGGCTCCGTCATTGTTCAGCTTTTCGCCGTCAAACAATTTTTCCGTATTCTGCGATAACCGACACTTCTCACCAGCAGTCGAGCCGATGAGGAGTCTACCGAGGCTTTCATATTCATCATCAGGAAGGAGCTTCAATAGGCGTTGTTCATCATTCTCATACGCCTCAGCTAGCCGCTTCCTCAAGACGTCGATCATAAGCGCCAAGTTCGTCAGCTGATCATGGCGCAAACGATCGGACGGACGTGCGTCCTCTCGTAGCCGACCGCCCAGATCGTCGATGCATTCACACAGGCACAGCAGGGTACGCAGTTCGTCGCTGCCATGAAAAATGGTGTAGATTTCATACTGGGTCTTCAGTTTGAGGGCGAACTCCTCATCATTCGTCTCGTCCTTGTGTTTGCGGTAATCGAACGGCTTGTGTTTCTGCATTTCGCCATCGGTGACCAGATCATTTTTGATAAAGTCACGCGCCTCGCCGAAGTTGAGGATGCGAAATCGTTCCCGAAACTCATCCTCTTTACCCTTCTCGATCCGCTCGAAGCGCACCGTGAAGCTGGCGCCGCGTTCGCGCAAATTATAGACAGTGCGTTGCGTCAAATCGCGGTTCCGCGCGGTGCCGGCGAACTGCCGCAGCGGCCGGAACATGTCCGCTTCATCCATGCCGACCCCGACCAGGAGGATATCGTTGCCGGCGAAGACCGTGTCGAGAGCTTCGGTGACGCTGTATTCGGTTTCCCCGCTTCCATAGTACCGCTTTTGATAATCGGTGTCAGTCAGCACCATGGTCTCGGGATCATCGAACCGGCCGTGCAGATGGAAGACCTGCGCCTCGTAGCGCTTCGGCATGAGAGCGAAGTTGACCAGTTCGCCGATATTGTCAGACCCTAGATTGACGCTTAGCACCGACCGCCCAAGCCCGTCTGCAAAGCCGACCAGGCTGTCGCTGGCAGGTACTGCGATTGCCTCTTGTTCGTCGTTCCCGCTCCGCTTGCTTACGTCGCTTCCGCCGCCTTGGTACTTACCCCTGCCCGTTTCTGGAGGATCAATGAGCTTGCGAAACGATTCTCCTGTCGACGTCCCGCGGCCATCGTCTCGCTCGGTTCGTTTGTTGGAGATGCGCAGGATGCGGGCAAACTCCCGCTCTATTTCAACGTCATAGTTCAGAGTAAGAAAGCGCTGGACGCCAAGGGCCTCCATCAGCACACGGACCGAACTGGGCTGGGGTCCAGCCCTGTCGACGAGATGGGAAGGGTCCTCCCTGGAATCGACGATCGCGTTGATTGTGTTGATCGTCTTATCGATCGCCTGCTCGCGACCAGCTTTCAAGTTGTTTGCAATCGTCTTACGAACAACATCCGTGCCGTCCAAAAGCGATGCCAGATGTTCGGTCACACCAAGGGCGAGGATTAGCGTATCGGGGGATTGTGCGCCCTGCATGATGCGTTCGTGCAGCCGGTCGAAGACGCGTTTCTGGTCTCTGTAGGCAACGGTGTCCTTTTCGCCGCCGGCTGGTGATTTGTCCTCGATTTCCTTGATCGCCCCCATCGCCGCGACCACGAGCCCCTTCCAGCTCGGTCGGCCATAGGCAGCCGTCGCACCGGACCCCAGAAAAGCCACCACGCGTCCGACATTCAGCGCACGGTAAAGCCCCAAACGTCCACGCTTGTTGATGTGCTCTTTGGTGAGTTCCGGGGGTGCGTACGGCTGCAGGTACGTGTACATGTGAAGCTTCTCCCCCAAACGGCTTCTGACAGATCAGTTAAACTCCGAGATTCATAGTAAGTTTCTATCCTTTTCTCGATTAGACATATGGTCGTTAACTTGAAGAACTCGGTTGCAATGTTGACCTTCTGAGAGACAACAGCTTGTTGTTTCATGCTGGCCTTGTCAGCCTTTTACTTGCTCGCCTGATCTGACCCCGATCGATGCCCGCGATCTGGGTTGGAGTTTTCTGCGATGAATCCTTAACCCAGAGCGCACCATCCAGTTGCACTGGTAGAGTTGCGGCTCCAACCCTAGCTAATTTCGTCACGAAGCCGGTCTTCGTATCCCCTGGTGCAGGAATGGTGATCAGGCTGTCGCTGGATCATCAATAGTCTTCCGCAACGGAGGTGCAGTCGTCGGCAAGTACCTTGGGGCATCTCGAACACGCCAACGGCCGCTAGGGTGACGGGGTCGCCCGATTGGACGTCAGCCTATGCGATGCCGAGCGGTTTTCTCGTCGTAACACCTTCCGAGAGCGTTGCCGCCACAGTCGGCGAATCATCCCCACGCGGCTAAACACAGGACCTCCCCACAGCCTCATCGAATTAGGCGCTGTATAGCTTTGGCTCGGTTTGGAGCGCTATTGATTGGCAATAATCGGCAGACTGGTCACGTCAAAACTAGATCACAGGAAGCCACGGGGCAGGATAACCCCGCTGATCCGCGCGGCAGGCGAACGCCCTGAAAAATCGCCCCGATTGCGTGCTGCCCGCGCCAACTCATACCCTGACAGGGAAGCATAGTCCGTGTGTCGGGCGCTCATCACGTTTCGATGTGGACCCCATGTGTATCCCTGGTAGCCCTCGCCAGGTTCTGAAAGTGAAACAAAACCTTAGCTGTAGCTTCGTGCGAAAAAACTCGGAATACGCCACATTTGGTCCGTGTGTCGTGCTGTATAATCGATTGAGATTACTACGAGATCCTGGGCGAGCGGAACTCCCGAACCCCCGGGAAAGGGCTTATAATAAAGTGAATGATATCAGTAACTTAACCCCAATCCGACCCAATTCGTGCCATGGACCGTTTGACCAGCCTGACGAATAACTCTCTGAACTGTCTCAAGCTTTTCCACTGCGTTTCATTCAAGCCCACCGGCACCTGCACCCCAATTGGAACCCAAGTCGCTCTAATACCACGGTCGTTCGAAATGTGAGTGAGAGGCGACGCTGTGAGGATTGGCGATGGCATAACCATGGATGCGGCGGTGGCGTTTTGCTGATCCCGGTTCAATCGGCGTGTTGTCACCTTCAAAGGCGCATCACGCGCACGTCCAGCCATCAAAGCTAGCCAGAACAAAGGCGCGAAGCTCTTCATGGTCGGTGTCGATAGGGTCAAGGCTGCCCTCTCGGCACTTCTCTCACTTGGGCAGACCGTGCGCTTCTCAGAGAGGCGGGAGGACCGGTTCTTCGAAGAGCTGGCTCGGAACACCGAATCGTCCGCTATATGCGTGGAGCGCCTGTGAGACTCTGGAAACTCGTACCCGGACGACGCGCGGAAACCCTCGGCTGCATGGCCTTTACGCAGGCAGAGCGCAATCTCGTGGGTTTGAACCTGGACCGGCGGGAGAGCGAGGTCACTAACGAAAAGGCGAAGACCAGGCAGCCAGCGGTGGTACGGTCGGCTTGGATTGGACTGTATTGCCAACATGCAACTGCCCAAGCTGCGGACAGAATCTAAATCAACGATCTAGCTCGAGCAATAAAATCCTCTGCATGAAGCTCCATGGATTTCAGCTCAACTTCTTTTGCAGACACTAATTCGCAATATATATTTCCACGATATTGAATTCTATATTCAGACAAATCTTGAAAAAGACCGCGAAAACTACATTTCCCAACTATCAAATCGTCAGATGATGAGATGTTCATATCGATGTAGCCCTCATATCCACCTTCATCATACTGCGACATCGAAAGGTCGTTTCTCATCAGGAAGCGGAAGAGAATATTCTCATTATTCGAGTGAAAATTACTCGATGACCAATTACCTCTTTGCACTAAGGATGTAATTCCGTCAGTTTTGAAAACATGACAAACAAAACCCTTGCTGATTCTGGAGGAACCTTCTTCACTACTCGATACAACAAAGTATCCAATCATCCCATCCGGGCCACTTGGCTCCATTTCTATAGCAGGGGAAAATAGTGAGTAAAGATAATATTGCTCATCTGCCAAAAAAGCATGCTCTTCGGCAAACATTGTTTGATCAGATGAGATATCATTATGTAGTATAGAGCTGACGGTATTTGATACCAATTGCTGATCAACCTCGTCCGGTTTCATTTCAGCTAGTTGTTCTCCATACAAATAGTAGAGGGCTAACGGCCAAACTTTCGACGGGTTTGGGTTTGATTTGCCATTCAGCCAGTTTCGCAGCGTGTTTGGAGTAATCGATTTGTCGTGCGCGACAGCAGTGGCCCTCCACTTGCCTAGGCAGTGATCAATTCGCTTACAAAGCCTCTCAGCCGTTAGCCCAACCGAAGCCAAGATGAAAGCGACGTTAGCTTGGATTGGTATTTTAGAGGCCACTCACCCACCGAAATTCCCCACAAAACACCGCAACCATAGCGGAGTTCTTCTCAATACTTCAAATGCGCGTGTTCAAAAAGCCTGATCAAATCCAAGCGTTGTCAATGGTGACGACGTCCACAACTGAAAGGATTGCTGCTATGGCAAAGTCCAAAGGACCGGGTCAGTCTTCTATTGGAGCCATTATTTCCTCGTTTGGCAGAGGTCTTGGCTTGACCGGCAATACAACGGTTCATTCTAACGGCGTGACCTCTTCAACCCTGCCCAGTGGGACGACGGTGCACTCGAACGGGAACACGTCATCGACGCTACCGAACGGAACAACCGTCCATTCCAATGGCACTACCTCGTCAACCTTGCCTAATGGGACCACCGTACACTCTGACGGTACAACTTCGTCCACCCTCCCTAATGGGACGACGGTTCACTCCAATGGTACGGTGTCCAACACAATAGGTACCTCGGGCACTACCCCCGCAGGCCACTTTGGTGGTGCGGTTACTGGCGGCTCGGGTGGTTCTGGCAGCTCGGGTGGTGGTGGCCTCTTCGGCGGCTCGGGTGGTTCTGGCAGCTCGAGTGGTGGTGGCCTCTTCGGCGGCTCGGGTGGTTCTGGCAGCTCGAGTGGTGGTGGCCTCTTCGGCGGCTCGGGTGGTTCTGGCAGCTCGAGTGGTGGTGGCCTCTTCGGCGGCTCGGGTGGTTCTGGCGGCTCGGGTGGTGGTGGCCTCTTCGGCGGCTCGGGTGGTTCTGGCAGCTCGAGTGGTGGTGGCCTCTTCGGCGGCTCGGGTGGTTCTGGCGGCTCGGGTGGTGGTGGCCTCTTCGGCGGAGGTGGCAAGTAACTGAGAAATCAAAAAACCAAGCGGGGCACCGTGCCCCGCTTGTCTACACGAGCACTCCAGGGTCTCTTCTCGACTGCTTTATCCTCCTAGGACAACTGTTTTTGTGTTGGGGTTACAGATCCAACTTCAACGCTCCGTTCAGCCGGACGCGCACGTTCGCCGCGCGTTCCCAGCTGCCTCCGTTGCCACACCGATCTTGGTGTTCTCAGACTCCGTGGTGGTGAGCAGACCGTCGCTGGATCGTCAGCAGACCGTAGCACCGGGCGAGAGGTCGTCGGCACTCACTTTCGGCATAGCAAACACGCGACTGGTAAAAAAGCGCGATAGGCTCGCCAACCTCCGCGTCACCCGATGCGATCCCGCGCTGTTTGCCGATCTCAACACCTTATCGGTTGGAGGGGCAACAATCCGCAGATTACTCCCCCCGGAAGCTGACGGCTGAAAATCACGGGGCCGGATCAGCCCGCTTATCAGCGCCTTAGGCGATCGCCTTGAAAAAACCACCCTGTTCAAGAGCAGCCCGTCCCAACCCATACCCTGACACGCGGACTTCGGCATCTTAATTTCGGCATCATGAAACGACGCCTAACACCCAAGACGATCAATGCACTGCCGCCAGCGACGGGCAAGCGCTACGAGGTGCGCGATGCGTTGTTGCCTGGCCTGCACCTGCGTGTGTCAGCCACAGGTGGGAAGGTGTTCTACCTCTCGACCCGAGTCCATGGCCATATGAAGCGCATCAAGATCGGCTCATGGCCGGTGCTAACGCTGCACGATGCCCGCGAGAAGGCGCGCACGCTTCTGCGCTCGATCGAGCTTGGTCGCTATGTCGAGAAGGCACCCTACGAGGCCGAGCAGCGCACGAAGACGCTGGGCGAGATCGTGCCGGAGTTTATCAGCCTTTACGCCAAGCAGCACACCAAGGACTGGAAGGGGACGGAGCGCGTGCTCCTGAAGTTCTCGCCCCTGTTCTCGCGGCCCATCGACCAGATCAGGCGCGCCGAAATTCACCGCGTGCTGGATACGATCATCGCCGATGGCGCACCGACGCGGGCGAACCGGGCGCTGGCTGCAATCAAGAAGCTCATGAACTGGTGCATTGATCGCGGCATTATCGAAACATCGCCTGTGGCTGCTCTGAGGCCACCCACCAAGGAGGTGGCCCGAGAACGCGTACTGAGCGATCGCGAACTCGTCACCTGCTACCGCATGGCTGAGCTTGAAGGCTTTCCCTTTGCGCCCTGCGTTCAGATGATGATGCTGACTGGCCAACGCCGCGGTGAGGTATCCGGCATGCGCTGGTCCGAACTCGACCTCGACAACGCCCTGTGGAGCCTACCGTCAGCGCGCGTGAAGAATGCAACGGCGCACATCGTTCCCCTTGCCCCCATGGCCGTCGATATCCTGCGGTCGATCCCACGGTTTCAAAGGTCTGATTTGGTTTTCACCACAACCGGCACAACGCCGATCTCCGGCTTCGGTCGGCTTAAGGAACGGCTCGACGCCGCCTTTGTTGATGCAGAGGATTGGCGTTTCCACGACCTGCGCCGAACCATGGCGACCAATATGGCCATGATGGGCGTTGCTCCGCATATCATCGAAGCTGTCCTCAACCACAAATCCGGTATCGTCTCCGGCGTTGCTGCGGTCTACAATCGGCATGCGTATCTGGATGAAAAACGTGGGGCTTTGGAGTTATGGGCGAAGAAGTTGACAGAATTGACGAAGCCGACGGTTTCAGCGCCTCGGCAATTAGCGATCTAGAGAAACTGCTGCACGTCAAGTTTAGCTTCCAGCTCAAGCGTGAACTCGACGAACTTGCAGCGCGTTATCGCGAGGTCGCAAAATCGATGCCGTCCAAGCTTAAGGATGCTTCATCCGACAAGGACCTATCGAAGCAAATTCAGTGGTTGGAAGATAACATCATCAAGCCAGCCCAGAGGTTGTTGAAAGCCCTAACCGTAGACCATCACCAAATGCGCACGGCGATGTTTCCTGACCTGGATACACGGATCGATACAGAACACTTGGTCTCGGCACTCGAGAAGCTGCTGGACGATGCCGACGCCGTTTTCGTCGAACTTGATCAGCAAATGGCCCATGGCATCACGAACAGAGCGCAGATCCAGTTTGAGGCGGTTTCGGCTCTGTACCAAACATTTGACAGTAACCTTGGTGAAGCTTTCACTAGGCGCGGTGTGGTCACTGTTGATGAAGCTCTACGCATAGCGTGTGGCGAAGTGCTTGGCCGCAAAGAGCAGATGAATTCGATCCTAAAAGCTGTGAGATTGGAAGCGTCTAGACGCTAGCTTCAATGAAGCTGAGATCGCCGCTGACTTTCCTTTTCAATCCGATCAAAACGGTCCAATTCTGAACTCGTTGGAGCCGGCTCCTCCATCAATAGATGAAAGGAGAAACCAATGAGTACCGAACTACCTGGCCGTACCACGGCCAATGAACAGCTCGTGCTGAACCGAGCAGATCTGAAACGCCTCGGCATCCGAGTGAGCAACTCATCGCTTCTTAGATGGGAGCATGCAGGGCGCTTTCCCCTTCGCTTACGCATGGCAGGCACAAGCGTTGCTTGGCTCAAGTCCGAGGTCGATGCGTGGCTGAGTGACCGCGCCACTGAGCGTGTCAATCACCACTACGCCGATCCTTACTGATCGAGGGGCGCTTTAGCCCCTCACCTTCTTCAAAAAAATCGATTGGAACACACCATGCGAAAGAACTTTCGCGTGACCGATGACATGCGCTCGCATGACACGTTGGTCGCCGCCCGCGCCTACACAAAGGCGGGCGTTAAACTCATCCTCACCCACGGTATCGATGATGCCGGTCGGTGCACATGCGGCAAGAAGGACTGCTCCAGTGCTGGCAAGCACCCAATTGCCGAGTTCTTCCCTAATGGAGCGAACAGCGCCACAACTGACATCGTACTGATCCGAAAAACGCTTCGCAAATACTCCAAGGCCAATATCGCTACGACGCTGGAAGGGCGGACGGTGGTCGATGTGGACGGCCCGAAGGGTAAGCGGGCGGTCGACGCCCTCAAGCTGCCAAAGACTGTGAAGGTGAAAACTAAGCGTGGCTTTCACCATCACTTCATCGGCACACCCGAGGATGGAGCGTTCAAGGCCGAAGAGGTGGATATCCTCACCGGCGGCAACCGCTATGCGATGCTCCCGCCGAGTGTCCACGAGAGCGGGTTCCGGTACCGGTGGGTTCCGTCACGGACCAGCGTGGCTGCGCCAGTACCAGAAAAACTCAAGCAACTGCGTCCGGGGACTTCAAGGACCACCAGTCTAGCCAAGCGTGGCCGACCGGCGCACACCATCAAGCAGGGCCAACGCAATGACGTCCTGTTCCGCACGGCATGTGCCATTCGGCGCAGGATCGATGATGAGCGGATCATTCTCGAGATGATGAGGATCGCCAACGCTCAGGGGTGTCAGGAGCCCTTGCCCGAGCATGAGCTGCGCAGCGTTATCAGCAGCAGTAACCGATATGGCGAAACCCGCGAGGAACTGTTCGGACCGCCCATCCAGCGGGACCCTCTACCGATGGAGTGGCTCTGGTACCCGTACTTCCCGCGCTTTGGCCTGACGTTGATCGCAGGCGATCCGGGCATCGGCAAGTCGCTGCTGACCTCCCTTCTTCTAGCAACGGTCACAAGCGGTTTGAACTGGCCAATGTCGGATGAGAAGCCAACCGGCAACCGGGTCCTGGTCCTTGCGGCAGAGGACAACTGGCCGCGCGTAATCCTCAATCGTCTGATCAAAGCCGGGGTAAACCTCGATAACCTGCACCAGATGTACAAGTTCCGGGCACTGACCAACGATCGGCTTGAGCTGCTGTCCGAGCATATGGAGGAGTGGCGACCCGACCTTGTCGTGGTCGATACGCTGTCGGCCTATATGGGCGGAGGGCGCGACATGCACCGTCAGAACGAGGTCGGTGAGTTCATGGCACTTTTGACCGAGATGGCAGAGGCAACCGGTTCAGCAATCGTGGGGCTTGCGCACCTGAACAAGACCAGCACCGAGAACCCTCTATACCGGATCGTGGGCTCCATCGGCTTCGCGGCCAGCATCAGGTCGGCTCTGTTCTTCGGTGCAGACCCGAATGACCCAACCCGCGTTGCCCTAGCCCATGGCAAGTCGAACCAGAGCGAGTTGGGGCGCACGATCATCTTCGAGAAAGTCGGTGGTGGGCGTGATGATGTCCCGCTCCTGAAGCCCGTCGGGTTCAGCGATGCCGATCACTTCGACGTTTGCCGTGTCCAGAAGAATGCCGTAGGCCGACCGAGTAGCGAACGACAGGCCGCTGAGGAGTTCGTGCTCGCCTATCTGTCCGACGAGCCGACTGCCTGGGCTGCCGTACAACTTGCCGCTGAAGCACGCTCAATTGCGTCAGAAGCGACGCTCAATATCGTCCGTGCTGAACTCGCCAAGGCCGGGCGTATCGAGCAGGTTGGCAGGGGCAAGAAGGCCCAATGGGTGCTGGGAAAGGCCGACGCCGACGACTGATCGATATATGAATTCATGTACGCGAATTGATATATCAAATACACTGATAGCCGGATCGACTCTGCAGCAGCTACAGGGCTCAAACCTTGGTAGTTGGCGAACGGCCGATCTGGCTATTGGCGGTTCACCGTAAGAAATCTTATCACCCAGCTCCCTGTTCTTTTCTTTCTGGCATAACGTATTGCGTTATATAACGCCTTGCGTTATATTTCGTCATGATCCAAGGCTTCGCCGACCCCGAAACGGAACTCATCTGGTCAGGACGGCGGAGCCGCAAGCTGCCGCCGGACATTCAGTCGGTGGCGCTGCGCAAGCTGCGCATGCTCAATCAGGCGCGCGTCTTGCAGGATATGCGCATACCGCCCGGCAACCGGCTCGAAGCCCTTAAGGGTGAGCGCAAGGGGCAGCATAGCATTCGGATTAATGACCAGTGGCGCATCTGCTTCGAATGGCAGGACGGAGGACCGCACAATGTCGAAATCGTTGACTACCATGACTGAGCTTCTGCCGAACCCGCATCCCGGCGAGATCTTGCTTCAGGAGTTCCTGAAGCCGATGGGCCTCAGCCAGAACGCGGTGGCCCGAGCTGTCCATGTCCCCCCGCGCCGGATTAATGAAATCGTCCTCGGGAAGCGCGCGATGACCGCCGACACCGATCTGCGGCTCGCCCGCTATTTCGGCATGTCGGAAGGGTTCTTCCTCGGCTTGCAAGCCGACTATGACCTAATGGAACGCCGCCGAGAGATTGAAGGCGATTTGAGCACGATCGAGCCGAGGGCGGCGTGATCGCTCAGAAGCTTTGATCGGCTTCATCCAGCCCAAGCAAATGCCAAGCATTCCTGTACTCATCCATCCACCCCTGTGGATACGGGTTAGGCTGCGGCTTAAAAGCATAGGTATAGTCGGGAACGAGACGGCGCATCGCGGTTTGCTTTCTCTGGTGGCCGCCCTTTCCCGGATTTGACAGCCAAGCGGCGTGAGACTCGGCCAGCACTCTTGCAACCGTCGAACTAGGCATCACGAACACCAATGGCCGATCTTCAGGTGACTTGCCGAAGTCCACGAAGCAGTAAAACAACCGTTCGCCCAGGATGTCTTCGTGCTTGGCTTTCATATGCCATCCACCGTCGGCACCAAGATCGCGTCTGGACTTCACTTGGATGGTACAGAGTCGATGACCGGTTAGATCGGTAACGACAATATCGGTGTTGGGGACACCTTGAGGGGCAAGGGCCGCGATGTACCCTCTCCTCAGCAACTCACCCATGATGAAGTGCTCGCCGGCAGCCCCTAAGAGCGAAGTCGTTGATGCCATGTGGCACTCCAAGTTGATCGGCACTGATGTACAATGGAAAGCGGCTATAGGTCCAAAACCTTAGCAGTCGATATGTGTGCTTGTCCGCGCATGGAGAGGTCGCGCATAAAAAAACGCTATCCCCCATTCCCCTTGTGGTCGACTGGTCGCACGAACACCCATTTAGGCCATTCTTGAACGTCAAGACGGACACGCTGATCAATGATCAGCGTATCAGACCCCAGGCCGCCGCGAATTAGCCAACTTAATCAATAGCTCCAACCTATCTGTTTTCAGTGGTCGTTCATGCTGGGTGTCGGTTGGGTGGCAAAGTGGGTGTTTAAGCATGTATTCAGCGTTGAAAGAGACACGCCAGCGACCTTGGACACAAGCTGACAATGCTAGCAGAGTATCGACGCTCATGTTCGACCCAGGAGGCGCGCTGAGGCGCTCTCCGGTAGGCGACATCGGATATCAGCGTGAATGGTGCTGCTGGCTCTCCTGTGTGCCGAGACGACATACGTGGGAGCCAACGCAACGCTGCCGCAGGCGCCTAAGACTGTCTCCCGGCTGGATTGGTTACAGACGCTACTTCCATTCGCCCGCGTCGTACCTGCGCCATAGCTCACGTCGCACCCGACGCCAGATGCCTTGCTTCAACGCCTTGCTCCGACGCCACGCGCGATCTTCCTCCATCATCGCTACATCTTCAGCGCGCTCTCCATGTTCAGCGATCAGCGCATCGACCATGCAATCGATGTCGGCCTTCGGGATGAACAGGGGTTTGAGGCGAAAGCGCCAGAGCTGCCAGAGGCCCACCAAGCCAAACAGCACGGCGAACGATAGAACGCCTGGATAGCTCCGCATGAAGTCAAAGACGCCTTGCATCATACCGTATCAATAAGACAGTATCTGCAATAATCGCAACTGTATTACTAAATGCAGGATATTCGCAGTGTGAATTCCTTCGAGGTGTCGATGCCGTGACCGAGTCTTGGTCAGCTCGGAGGAACGGCCTTGGCACTTACCCAAACATTCGGCGCGAACTTGCGCCACCAGCGCAAAGCGAAAAACCTGACCCAAGCAGAATTGGCCGAGCGCGTTGGCGTCTCAACTGAGATGATCAGCAAGGTCGAAAGAGGTATCGCTTCCCCATCTTTCCCGACCATCGAAAAGCTTGCCGATGTACTAAGTGTGCCGGAAGTCGTTTTCTTCGGATTAGGATTGGTTGCAA
Organism: Hyphomicrobiales bacterium; assembly: GCA_017642935.1. Lineage (NCBI taxonomy): Bacteria > Pseudomonadati > Pseudomonadota > Alphaproteobacteria > Hyphomicrobiales > Hyphomicrobiales bacterium. Next base: position 1,395,547 of record JAEPOK010000002.1, on the reverse strand, counting down.
TTTCCGACAGTGAACGTGGCCACACGCTTCAAAAGATCCACACCACGTTGTCGCGAATGAATGGCGAGCAGCTGGTGAGGGCAAGCAAAATGCTGTCCGCCTTGATTGACTGAAGTCGTTCCAGGCTTTTCCCTGACACGCCTTCTTAGGTCATCTTATTGGAATGATCGTCCAACCCAACCAAGGAGACGATCAATGGCCGATATCATCACGCTCAAGCAGCTCTGCAAGGAACTCAAGCTCGACCCGCGCGAAGCTCGCGAACGTCTACGCGCAGCAGCCCGTGAACCGAAAAAACACCCCGAACTGGCGAAGCTGCACAAGCCGCGCGCACCATGGAGCTGGGTCAAAGGATCGGCTGGGGAGAAAGAAGCGCGACAAGTCCTTAAGTGAAACCCGACCAATCAGGATTGTTATTGCCAAGGCTGTCTGCGAAGCAAACGGTCCTTAGGTGACTTCAGCTGATTGCTTCGGCATCGTCAGTCATTGACGACAGGGCCGACATAGCTCGATGACTGAGGGGCGGCCTTGCAATGATATTTTAACGGTCCATTCAACAGAGCTCAATCACTTGCGATTCCGCAAGTGCCAGAAACACATGCTACTGCCCTAAGGACTGTCTCGTCGGATACTGCCTTCGTCAGAGTCACCTTCGCCGTCCCACCGGTCGGCAATTTCATCATGCAGCATCCAAGGGGATGGCGCGCTGAACTTGACTTCATCGGAGTCAGTTGGCGTGAAATGGCACCATTCCATTTCGTCTGATTGCCATTCGCCAAGCACTTCGCCATCTACAAGCAAGACCTCGCCGCGAAACGCTCCATTGTGATAGCCGAGCAGTATGACGCCGCGACGAACCATAGCGCCCTGACCGTCGATCAAATCGCAGATCGCTTGGAATTGCGACATTACAGAATCCGGGTCGACACCTGATATTCTGCCGACCTCAAACGTCTTGTAATTTAGAATACCGGTATAATGGCCCTCGTCACTGTTGGCTTTGATCTGGCAGAACGTTGCACCATCGGAGTGATTGATCGTCGGCATGGCGTGGTACATCACACAGTGTTTGTCAGAGGCGTATTATTTGGCTTCTTTTACCCGAAGTCTACGAGCTCAATTCAACGGCCTCAATCACTTCGCCCGATAAACTCGCCTTGCTTCAGTTGTTTAGTATCCAGAAGTGGGGTGGGATGGGCAATCGATGATGCCGACACGCTGTCAGGAACAGCACACTTAAACCTGACCTAACGGCGCCGATTTCATTGATATCAGTGCATTGTTCGATGGCGAGGTTCAGCACTTCTGCAACATGGGTGAAGCCTTTGCTGGCGGACAAGTCGGTCACGCAAACTCCACTGTCCGTATCGCCCAACCAAATACCGGTGTCGGTGTCTTCATCGGGCAACCAGGCTTGATGCGTACAATCCGGTAGAAATTCGTCAAGCCTGTCAACGAACTCCTCTTTGTCGGCGTCATCCCCAAGCTGATGGAGCCAGACGAACAAGTAAGGATATAATACGCTGCCACTACAGACCTCTTTGCGGTATGCCGCGTCAGCTTTGCCAGGATGGTTGAGCAGATCGCGGTAGTCGCGCTGGCATATTGGGTAGTGCGAGTTGATTACGAGAGCTAGCGTCGTCCGGTTCGCAATAGTCATGATCCAAGGAGCGAACCTTGAGGTCGATCCCGTCAGTTGCGCAAGATACATGACCAAGCAAATCTCGATCATGTGGTCGTCCTTGAACGGCGAGTTCAGCGTAGGATTCGAATTGATGAGTTCCACCAGGGTATCGAGCGTACGATTGGTGTTTTCTGCAAATGCCCGCGAGAGTTCGTCGGAGTTTCCAGAAAGATTCTGAGAAAGAAAAGCTGTCCAAAGACCGTTAGTTGCCAGACGCCCTAGCAGTTCGAACAGCGCAAGATTGACGTCTACGGCTTCTCGGGATTGAACGGCGGCAGACAAGGCATGGAGACGGCCACAATGTTTGTGTGCGGTCTTGCTCAAATACCGCTCTGAACAACTCAGATAGAGTTTGACGTACTGGTCGAGAAGCACATTCAGAGCTTGATCATGCTTGGTCGGTTTTGTCCTGCCAGGTTGCGAATTGACAACGTGCCAACAGACCAAAACACCCAACTCGGAGATCCGATAGATACTTTCGAGATTGTCTGCCTCAATCGCCCAAGCTGTCACCGCATTTAGACAGATGTAAGACTGCCGAAGCCGCAACAATTGAGCCTTAGGAGTAAGACCAGTCTCGGATAAGAGTCCAAGGAGAAACAAGCTTGAATACTCATAGCAGGCGCTCGGCTCATTCACCATCGCGACCGCCTTTTGGAAGTTCCGCCGGTGTTCTTCTTCCAGCAGCTCACGTGCAAGAAGGCAACGCATCATGAGATCGGCAAGTCGATCTCCGTTCCATTCCTCGTAACGGATCGTGTCAGTTTGCTGACTCTGAGTGTAACCGGCCCAGTTCATCAAGACCGTCTCTTCAATTTCGCCGCCGCAACAAAGGCAGATTTTAACCGGTAAATCTGCATGCTCGCTTGCTACGTTGGCACGCAGATAAACCTCGCGTATTTCGTTGAGTTCGGCGTGTACGGACTGTGGACCGCCATCCCAATCGTTACGATTGATGTTTCCGGCTTTGATGCAAAAGAGGTAGAGATGCTTCTCTGTGTCTTCTCCTTTGACTTTGCCAACAGCGGCAATGTCCACACCATTCTGGCGCGTGCCAATCATTGGCGTGTTCAAGACGCGCAAGCCAATCTCTGCGAGCAGGTTGGGCAGTACAGACTTATCCAGCTCGCCGCGCTCTTTGAGCGATGCAAGATACTCTTTCAGGATAATCTTCATTCCGACTTCCGCTTCATGGCACGCAAAACCGTCAGCCTTTCGCTGAAACCTACAGGGTCAAATACTGAAAGCCGAGGCACCTCCATACTGAAGGAGAACTCGGAAAGTTCCGTGACACTGGGGTATTTTGCTCCATCACCGCCTTGAATAATTGACAGACTTTTCCTGCCGTAAAGCAATGTCTCGTGCGTCACTAAACTGGACAAGATTGAGCGTTCGTGTGCCCCTTTTTCAATTTCTCGGCGACGTTCCTGGTCTTTTACCGCTGCCGCACGACGTTGATCAATTGAGGGCCGTAATTCTATGAGGTCCTCTACACACTCGATCCCGGCAAGATGTTCATCATGCTTTGCCAGAATACGAGAGACGCAGTCCGCAACCCTTTTGGATTTACTGTTGCGCTGTGTTTCAAGGTAATCCCGCAATTTGCCGCCGTAGCTCAAAAGAAGCGGATTAAACAGCAGGTCTTCGGCAAGTGTGCGTGCGGCGGCTTTACCGTTTTTGACGACGCTGAGCAAAACCAACGCTGCCGTCACTTCATGGTGCCACAAGAAGCCAATGCTCTTTCTGACCATGAATTTTTGAACGTCTCCATCTTCTGGCAAATGTCGTTTTAGAATTGACACCTGGACATCTTTGTCGCTTGAAGCGGCGAGTTGAGACAGGAATGAGCAAGGCCCAAACTGACCGCTGCTGAGCCATTCGGAGAAGAGATAGGATGCGTTTGCGGGGTCGCTCCAAACCATAGCGCGGAAACCATGGTAGCTCCGTTCATCAGCTTGGTTTTCGAGCGTTGTAATGCAATAGGCAAACACAGACGCTATCTTCTCGAATTCCCAGCGCTCATCATCATTTGTAATTGCATGATCAAGATTTTGAAGCGTGGCATCACTGTTCGATGGAGTCGCCGCCAGCAAATCTAAAACTGCGTTGATGGTCTCTCTAGGTAAGCCGGCTTTGTGGTAGAAGAGAGCGCCGGATAAGGCCGTCAACTCACGCACGTTTCTTTGTCTGCCAACACGTTCGATAATCTCGATCTGGCGAAACGGCTGCGAATGACCGAGTTTCTCCCAGAAACGAAATGCAGCTTCAATGGCTGCAAGTCGCAAGTGCTCGTCCGTCTCTTGGTCAATAATCGCGTAGGACGCATCAACACCCTTTTTGATTGTATCGACTTCAATTGTTTCCAAGCGGCCAAGAGCACGAAGACCTAGTATCTTTTCGCTGTGGTTGGATGACTGCATGAGGTCTAAGCAGACGCGCTCATCACCCAGCCCGATAATTGCGAAAAGGCCATGCTCCAAGCAAAGCTTGTCACCTTGTCTTATACCGTCGACAATCTTCTCTGCTTCAGTCGAGTTGTTTTGTGACCAGCTAACGAGAGCGATGTTTGGCATGCCTGCCGCACCATCATTTCCGGCTTTGGTCACTAGCGCATTGACCAGCCCCAGTATCTCCCGATACTCGCAGCGCAGCGTTGATATGGATTTATAAAGTGGATGAAAAACGTCCCAGAAATGGCGCTGATCAAGTGCATGGATAGCAGCCAAGTTTACATCTGAAGCCAGATCAATTCTGCCGTCATTGTGCAGTTGGCTGAGCACATCTTCTACGACTGTGCCCTCAGCGTTCAGTTCCACTGAAACCAGAGCATCAATAAGCCGACCTTCTTTCTCGGCATCCGTCAAAGTCGAAGCGATGCTGTCTTGATCGCACATCAGAACGAGCTCAGTTTGCACTTGCGGGCCGATCAGAATTTGGCCCTAGAATAGCTTATACCGTGAAATGGCACTGTAGAAAGTAATTCTACGAATTCAGAAATTATCGCGAGAGGCTTCATGCGGCGAGAATATGAAAGTTTCGGATAAATGGCCACCGACCCCAACGCAGCGCTGCTAGAAACACTCTTGAAGTATGCGGTTTCTGACGTCGATCCCGGTTATGCTGTCCTTGTCACTGGTTCTTGGGGCATTGGCAAAACATATTTGATCGAACGCTTCCGACATTCGTTAGGCGAAGCTAACAAATCCATTTACATCAGCTTGTACGGCGTTTCGAGTAAAGATGATTTCGATGCAGCAATTTTGAACGCCGTTTACCCAGTATTCGACTCAAAGCTAGCCAAAGCATCGACTGCAATTGGCGCAAGCGTTCTCAGCAAGTTTGGATTCAATATCGACCTCAAAGCATCAGAGTTCTTGAACACCGCGGTCGATGCTGTTTTTGTCTTCGATGACTTGGAAAGGATCAGCGAACACCTGCCAATTCAGACAGTGATGGGATATCTCAACCGGTTTATCGAGCATGCCGGTCGTCGCGTGATCATCATCTGTAACGACGATGAAATTCGCGATCCCGCCTCATTTCAGCGAACCAAAGAAAAGCTGGTTGGCCGGACTCTGCGTGTCAAACCGTCCACAGAACAGGCGCTTCAACACTTTTTCACCCAAATCGAAAACGAGAGCTGCAAAGGCTTTTTGACAAACCAGCAGTCTCTGCTCATGAGGCTATACGATGCTTCCGAAGCTCAAAACCTTAGGGTTCTTCAGCAAGCTTTGTGGGATTTTGAGAGCCTCTACAGCCTACTTGAACAACGCCATGCTGAGCGATCAGACTCGTTGGTAGAGCTGTTTACATTTTTCTTCGTGGTCGCGCTTGAAGCGAAAACAGGTCGCCTCACAGCCAGCGACTTATTGGCGAGGGAAAGCGGCTTGGCGGCAGCTATGCGCCGACAGAACGCACAAGGTGACCTCCCGGACAATCCGCTTGAAGCAATGTCAAAACGCTATGACGGCTTCTATCCCTACAACAACATCCTATCCAACCGTCTTCTGGTGGCCACTGTCTTCGACGTGCATTTTGACAAGGACGCGATCACCCAGCATCTCAACTCTCACCACAAGTTTTCTAGCGTGGATGACGAGCCGGAATGGCGCATTCTCAGGCATGGAGTTGAAGTTGATGACGAACTCCTGGAGGTGGCGGCCGCGCGGATGGAAGAAAAATACGCTACCCGTGAGTACGAGGTTCCTGGCGTTTTGCTGCACGTTTTTACGCAGCGTGTTTGGCTTCAGGAGATCGGTTTCTTGAAGGGAAACCTTCACGATGTCGTTCAATCGGCAAAGGACTACATCGACCATCTCTTGTCCGAGGATCGACTTAGGGCGCTGGACACCAACCAGTCATCCTTCGAAACTGATGCCTATGATAGTCTTGGCTATCATGGGCAAGACGAGGACTTCTTCGCAGAAATCTACGAGCATCTGAAAGCGCAACGCATTGCCGCATTCGATACAATGCTCAAAAGTGCCGCTGTCCATCTCCTCGATTTAATGGAGAGTGATAATCAGAAGTTTGTGCATGGCATGCTGCATCACGATAGCTCGGAGGACGGTTTTTCGCTTGCGCCTATACTGGCCAAGACCGATCCGGCGGAGTTTGCAGAACGCGCGGCATCGCTTTCAGCATCTGCTCAGCATCAGGTCTTCATGGCGCTACGAAATCGATACAAACATGGTCGCCTTGAGCGCGAACTGGCCGACGAGTTTGAATGGCTCAAGACGCTTCGCCATGAGTTCGACCAGCTAATTGCAGAACGCGAAACCTTCAGCAAAGATCGCCTTTCTAAGCTTGTTCAATGGTATCTGGACAGTTCTATGAGAGAGGCTTCCAAAGCTTCGGCAGATTGAATCGTAAATGCCTGACCCGCGCCAGCTTGCCTTTTATGGTGTAGCCGCTGAGAGCAGCTTGGGGGATTGGGCGGCATTCAAACGGCCAAGCCTCCAACGATCGCTTCCCGCGTTACTTGCCAATTCGAAGCAATCTACCCCATTCAAGCGCACGCATTTGAAACCCAGAATGCAACCCCGGGTGCTCCGCACGCAGACACGCGCGTAGATCGCCAGACCTAACTAGCTGTAATATATAAAGAAAAATGGTAGCGGAGGAGGGACTTGAACCCCCGACACGCGGATTATGATGGATTGCACTATAATTTTGTACCGCAATTTCAATAAGTTACTGTTGGCAAGACATTATGCGCTACAAACTGTGCAACCAATCATTGAACAATGGTGAAAAACCACGGTCATTGCACAGTGTGCTCTAACACAAACACTACACGATATAGAAAGCCCACCAAAAGCTAAACGATCGACTGTTTTCGACCGATTTTATCCTTTATGTAGAAAATTACAGTAAATTGGGAAATTATTATAATTTATATACATTCTCAGAATTATATTTACTTCCATTGAATAGATGATTTATGTTCTAGTGATGCATAAAAAACGCAACAATTGCGTCCAATTTTACTATGCATAATATCGTTATATAAAGGAGAAAAAAATGACGAAACTAAAAAGCAATACAAATATCAGCCAATTAATCGCAAAGCGCAAAAAGTGGGAAGGAGGTACATTCAAAGCCAGCAATGACGAACTTTATGATTTGCTTGGAGATTGCTATGATTATGGCGTGCACTTGCGCAGCAATCGAGCGGCAATCAGGCAGCTCAAAGAGTATTTGCAAGCTGAAGGTTACACGGTCAAAGCCAACACGAGCTTAGAAACTCAAATCGTTCGTGCAGTTTTTGGCGATATGTGCAAGCGGCAAATGGCCTATGTAAAGGTTCTGAACGTTGCTCGTTTCGAGAAGCCATCAGACCAAAGTATGTCGGTTTTTGTCTATGAACGCGGTGGCATTGAGGAGATTCGACGTACGCCTGCAAACGGCGAAGCTCGGCTCACCCCGGAACGTTGCCGCGAGTTGGCAGAGCAAGAGCTCAGCAACAGTAAGCCTATCTGCAATGCATTCAAAGGCAATGACCGCCTTAAGCCGTCATCCGACAGCACAAACGCGTTCGCCGTCGCCCTGGTGCGTCAAGAGGCCAATGGCAAAATGTCCATCGTCTACGGCTCGGCGAAGATCAGCTTGGTCAACACCGTTCTTGCAGTTGCTGGCAAGGATATTGCCGACAAGGCCGGAGCCCTGAAGATCGTATCCAACGCGCGAGATCAGTCGGACAAGGTCACCAAAGCCATCTCTGATGCCGTCGCCGCCACTGAGTCAAAGGCGGCCTAAGAGCACCTGAAAGGCAGCGTTTGAGCGGCATGAGGCTGCTCAAACGCCCCCATACTTAAGGAGATTACACATGAACAAATTTGCAACAAAGTATGCACCAAGATCGTTTGACGATCTTGTCTTTACAAGCGCCGACGTCGAAAAACAGCTTTCTGACCACGTTGCCAAGAGGTGTAGTGGCAGCCTGATCCTCTTTGGTCAGTATGGCACCGGCAAAACAACAGCCGCCCAAATTATTGCCAGAGATCGGAAAGGCAGCCTGGGTGATTTTAGCATCAAACGGAACCATGCATCAGACGTCACGGCCAAGATGATCGACGGCGTTAAGTGTTTTCGATCGAGCGCCGTCCTTTTTAGCAGCGATGAGCATACAATTTGGATCATCGATGAAATCGATCAGCTTGATCAGAAACTTCAGCATCGGATTCGGCCGATGATCGACGGTTATGGAGACGACGTCAGTTTTTTCTTCACAACTAACAATCTGCACAACGTTGACGGCGGTTTGCGCGATCGCTGCGATGTTGTGGAGATGGCCGCGGCAAATTCAGATGATTGGTTGGGAAGGGCGCAAGCTATTGTCGCGGAAGAGGGCATTAACATTGATGAGCAACACCTACGACGCGTTCTCAAGGCAACAAACGGCAGCATACGGTCTTTAATTAGGGCTCTTGAGAAGCTCGTCATTGAGAAACGACGAGCTGACCAAGGAGTCAGTGCAGTGGCTTGAGGCCATCCAACAGCAGAACTTTCGGTTGCGCGCTTACGAGCGCGCAATGTATTGAGAGCTAAAGCCTACTCTTATTCTCCGCGAGCATGCCGATGTTCCGCTCTTCTGCGAAAACCTGGCGCTGGGTCTGGCGCTAGATATCCTTCACGACCCGATTTGCATCATCGGTAAGGCGTCCATTCTTTAGTCTCATCATTTGCTCCAAGATTAGCAATAATGGAGCCATGTTCACCCCCTTAAGTAATTAGCCAAGTCTGTCCATTAGCCGCTAACGGGACACGAACTCGAAACTCGGTTGAGAGAAGCGTGACGCACCCAATCGACTTCACCGGCATAGCAGCCAACGCTTCTGTTCTGCTGGGTCGTTTAGCGGCAGCAAAGTTGCAATACGTTCAAGTAAAATTAAGTCCTCGTGGACAACAATGCTTCATTTGGGGTCGGCTCAACACAATCTGCATATGCGTCGATCAGTGGGTCCGAATCCAACGGGCTTGGAACTCTAGGGGGCCAATTTATTGTCTCAGTCAGCACTACCAATGGCCGGTGATGCATCCAAACTTTCACTCCAGCGGGCGCTCTCGGCTGTTCGCCAGCATCTCAATATGGATGTCGCTTACCTTTCCCGGATTGATGGTAACGACTCAGTTTTTGAACTTGTCGATGCGCCGGGCCTTGAAGAGCTGGCGAAACCGGGCGACCGCAAGTCACTCGATGATGTTTACTGCAAACACATCGTGGAAGGCCGCTTACCTGAGCTGATCCCCGATACGGGAGACAATGATTTTGCACTTGCGATGCCGATCACCAAGATGGTGCCAATAGGGTCGCATATGTCCATTCCGCTGCGACTGCCGGACGGTGAGGTCTACGGTATGTTCTGCTGCCTGAGTGCGAAGCCCAACCCTTCGCTCAACGAGCGCGACCTCAACACTATGCGCATGTTCGCCGACCTTGCGGCCGAGCGTGTTGCCGAGCGTATCAAGCACGAACGTCAGCTCGACGCCAAAAAACAGGCCATCGAAGCGGCTATCGAAACCGATCGGTTTCAGCTTGTTTTTCAGCCCATTGTGAGCCTGTCCAACGGCTCAATCCAAGGTTTTGAAAGCCTATCGCGGTTCAGCTCAGAGCCCTATCGGCCACCCAATCTATGGTTCAGTGATGCTCAAAGTGTCGGGTTGGGAACTAAGCTGGAATGCTTGGCGATCCAACGAGCACTCGACCAAATAAAGTTGATCACGGACAGCGCTTATGTGTCACTCAACATTTCGCCGGACAACGTCATGACCGACACGTTCAAGAGCCTCTTCGCAGGCCGGCGGGATCTTAGCCGGTTAATGCTCGAGATCACCGAGCATTCGCAAGTACGGGACTACCAGGCACTCTTGAGGGCATTGCAACCGTTGCGCGAGCGTGGCTTGAAGCTTGCGGTCGACGACGCCGGTGCAGGCTATGCCAGCCTCACCCACATCATCCAGTTGAACGCGGATGTCATAAAACTGGACATGAGTTTGGTGCGCGGTATTGACAGCGACAACGCCAAACGTTCGCTTGCTGCGGGCATGGTAATGTTTGCGCGCGAGATGGGCATAAAGGTAATTGCTGAAGGCATCGAAACGAATGCGGAGCGCGATACACTAAAGGGATTGGGTATCTTTGCCGGCCAGGGCTTCTTGCTCGGTAGACCAAACCCCATTGAGGCACATCTAGGCCAAATCAGTGACGCGCGCATAGCAGGTTAGTCGACAGGTTGAACAACCCAAATCATTCCAAAATCCAAAAACAATCGTTGTTCGAAAACTGGCTTTGTTGCTGTCTGCTACAGAAGCTTAATGCCAACGCGGGCGCTCGCTTTCGGTGTCATCGGATGCCATACAGACAAGATGCTGATCTATCGAAAGCATCGTAGCCTATGAACGCCGATCACCTTCGGGCACTGCTATCGCGCGTTGCCCTTGGCGATCGCGAGGCGTTTCGCTCTCTGTACACTGAGACCAGTGCGAAACTTTTTGGCGTGTTGCTTCGTCTGTTAAAGAACAGACACGATGCGGAAGACGCCCTTCAGATGGTTTACGTCAAAATCTGGCAAAAAGCCCCGGCATTTGCCGGCAGTCAGCATAGCCCGATGGGTTGGCTGGTGGTGCTGACGCGCAACCATGCCATTGATCTCATGCGCGCACACACGCCTGCTTCAGCACCTATTGATGATGTGTCTGAGCCTGCTGATCCAGCAAAGAACCCCGAGCAAGAGGCATTGAACACATCGCTTGGTGAGCAGCTTACGCGCTGCCTTAAGGAGCTTGAGAGCAAACAGGCACTCGCCGTTCGCGACGCTTACGTTCTCGGCGACAGCTACCAGGAAATTTCTGACAAGCTCGACGTGCCACTTAATACTGTACGCACTTGGCTGCGACGCGGCCTTGCGAAGCTCAAGACCTGTATAGAGGGGGCGTGATGGTGACCGATCCAAACCTCCTCGGCCAACCCGACGATGAAGCTCTCGCCGCCGAGTACGCTCTTGGCCTTCTCAATGCGGCGGAGCGCCAAGCCTTCGAACAACGGCTTCGCGATGAACCGGCGCTGCGTGCAACTGTTGCTTCGTGGGATGAGACCTTCCTTCCGCTCGCCGACGATTTCGAGCCCGTAGCACCACCATCCGGTGCGCTTGCAGCGATTGAGACGCGGCTGTTCGCAGACGCTTCATCACAAGAGGCAAATTCGGGTTGGTTAAGCAGCTTGTGGTTTTGGCGGAGCTTTTCTGCTGTTGCCGCGGCTGCGGCGCTGTTCTTGGCTTTGGCCGTTTACCTGCCAAGCTTTGGTCCACGGACCGAGGGCCAGGCCTTCATTGCGCAGTTGCAGAACGAAGGGGGCTCACTGAGCATTGCAGCGTACTTCGAGCCGGGTTCGGCAACGCTTGTCTTGACCCGTGCATCCGGCGAGCCCGCCGCAGACCGCGATTTTGAGCTGTGGCTGATCGCACCGGATAGACCCCCGGTCTCGCTGGGTACGCTCCCCTCGGGAGAAAGGGTCGAGATTGCGGTCGATGAAAGCTTGGCCAGTCAGCTCAACATCGGAACAGATCTTGCAATCAGCGATGAGCCGAACGGCGGATCGCCCACCGGTCAACCAACCGGCGACATTCTGGCGGTCAGCCCACTTGCTGCTCTGCAGACTTAATCGTGACCGATCATTTCCGAATTTATTTCGGCCGATTTTCGTGACTGTTATCAGAGAGCTAGCGATTCTACCGGGTAAAATGATCAGATTTTTTCGGCCACGCTGAAACTTTCCCACCAGCCGTCCCGTCCTTGTTTGTGTCTACCCCAGACATCAACAAAGGACGAACCAATGACTTTCTCAAAGACTCTTCTCGCGACCGCAGCCGCCACGACAATGGCCTTCGCCGGTGCAGCATACGCCATGAACCCAACCGTTGGTGGTGCACCGATGCTGGAAGAACGAAACATCGTCGAAAACGCTGTTAACTCCCCGATCCATACCACGCTAGTTGCCGCCGTTCAGGCTGCCGACTTGGTCGACACGCTTTCCAGTGAGGGCCCGTTCACGGTGTTCGCACCGGTCAATGACGCGTTTGCGGCACTGCCTGAGGGCACCGTTGAAACGCTTTTGATGGAAGAGAACAAAGATATGCTGGTGAAGATTCTCACCGCGCACGTCGTTGCCGGCGACATCTCCGCTGCCGACCTGATGGCAGGCATCAACGCTTCCAGCGATGGTTTCTTCCACATGCAAACCGTGTCTGGTGACGCGCTGTCAGCGCAGATGAACGGTGGCTCCGTCTACATCTATGACGAGAGCGGCAACGCGGCTGAAGTCACCATTGCCGATGTCGATCAATCGAACGGCGTGATTCACGTGGTCGATGGCGTTCTGCTCCCAGAATAAGCGCATCGTCGTTAGGCCAGCGCCCCGGCTTGTCAGGCCTTTTGCCTGACCGAGCCGGGGTCACCCGGCGCCTGTGCGCTTACGCGACCCCTTCGCCCACTTTCCCCCAAGGATAGTCTCATGACACGTTTTCTTATTTCCGTTTCCGCCCTGGCCATCTTTGCCGGACCCGCACTTGCCGATCACCATGCCGGTACCTCCGGCTACGCGCTGTCTGCCGATGGTGTATCCCTCACCATGATGAGCAGCCTGGCCGCTCCAGGGGAGGCACAGACTGTTGAGTTGTCCACGCCCGTGCGCTCTATCGCATGGCGCCCAGTAACCGGCAAACTGGTTGGGTATGCCGACGGCAGCATCGTCGTCATCGACCCGATGAGCGGTGAAACCATGGACCAAGATGCCACCTTCATGGACGACGCCATGATCGGCGCTGACGCAGTTGTGGCGTTCGACTTCAACAATGCGATCGACGCCGTTCGAGCCGTTTCAAGCGAGGGCGACAATCTCGTCTACTTCCCGATCGGCTTTGGCGACATGGATGAACGGGCCAATTCGGTACGCCGTTTCACCGACCTGTTCTATGCTGAAGGTGATGTCTCTGAGGGTGCTGACCCTCTGATCTTCGCTAACGCCTACACCAATGCGATCAACGGCATGACGGCTGAGAGCACGTTTCAGTATGCGCTCGATGCTCGTGCCAACGCTCTGGTGAGCTTGGCCAACAATGCTGGCACGCTTGAGACGATCGGCTTGGTCACGATTGACGGCGAGCCCGCCGACATTCTGCCGGTCGGCGGCTTTGATATCGTCTCGCCCGAAGAAGGCGCTGACGAAGCCTACGCCATTCTGCAGATTGATGGGCAGGATACCGCAGGTCTCTACACGATCGACTTGGAATCAGGTGCAGCGACCATGCTGGCCGACTTGGGAAGCCCGGATTTTGGCAGCTTCGCCGTATCCAAGGGCATGTGACCTTACCCCTTTCCACCGATACCAATCCGCGCGTCCTACGCAGCGCGCGGTCTTTGGGGGACCCCGCGCACGTCTAGCAGTGCGTGGGGCTCCACCCGACCATTTGGAGGACCATCCCAATGAACAGACGCACACTTCTTCTTGGTTCCGCGGCCGCCATCGCCATTGGATCGACTGGCGCCTACTGGCTGCGGTCTGGATCGGCCTTGGATGCTTCTGACCAAGCGGACTCAGAGTTGAACGACTTCGGTGACGCCTATGAGATCGAACTTAGCGAAGCCGAGTGGCGTGAACGTCTCACCGAGAACCAGTTTTTGGTTCTGCGCGAAGAGAAGACCGAAACACCCTTTACCAGTCCACTCAACAATGAAACACGCGACGGCACCTATCATTGTGCGGGCTGCAACTTACCGGTCTATGCGTCAGAGACGAAGTACGACAGCCAGACCGGCTGGCCAAGCTTCTGGCAGGCGATCGACGACGCGATTCGCATCAAGCCAGACAACGCCCTCTTCATCCCGCGCACTGAGGTGCACTGCCGACGCTGCAAAGGTCACCTTGGCCATATCTTCGACGACGGTCCAGACCCGACCGGCGAGCGCCACTGCCTTAACGGCTTGGCTCTCAGGTTCGAGCCGGCAGGTGGCAACGCGGTCTAACCGAACGTGCTCGCCTTTCGCATCACTGTTGCTGTCTTGGCGCTGATCCCGATCAGTGCCGGGGCTGCCGGTGTCTTCTACGGGTTGGCGTTTCCGGGCTTCGACGTATCGGTGGCCAACCCTGACTCACAAAGTCATTTTCGGTTCCTGTCCGGCATCTTCCTCGCGATGGGCCTGGCCTATTGGAGCGTTGCGCTCGGAATCGGGAACTGGCTTCAACGCTTCCAGCTACTCGCCACGCTTACGTTTATCGGCGGTCTTGCGCGGCTGGTTTCACTGGCAAGCGACGGTGCGCCATCGATCGGCCACCAAATCGGATTGGGGATGGAACTCATAGCTGTTCCATTGCTTTTGTTTTGGAGTGTGCAACGTCGTCATTCTCACATTCGTGAACGCTGAAGTAGCTCCATAATCAAAGCTCGTTTGGCGACTTCACAAAAGTCGTTTTGGCACAAAGCGTTAGTACAAATCTGAGCGGCTCGCCGCCCCGTCACATAGTCCGCCGAACCGTCGTTCGCGACCAAATCAGAACGAGCTATAACAACCCAACTGCTTTGCTCTTCATATCGCCAGTGACTTCGATGTAACGCTGGGTGGTGGTGAGCTGCTTGTGACCGGCCAGTTCCATGATGACCTTGGGCGAGACACCTTTGTGTGCCAGGTTTGTGATAAACCAGCGTCTGCCGCTGTGTGATGTGGCACCGGTGACACCCGCATGTCGGTAAATGCGAGCGAACAACTGACAGAGGCTGTTGGCCGAGAACGCGCCATTTTTTTGAGATCGAATGATTGGCGCTGGTTTAGCGGCTTGAACCCGCTGTCCATCCAAAAACCGCGTGAGCTCGCGACGTAGCACTCCATTGAGAAAAACCTCGCGTGCTTCCCCCGCCTTTGTTTTGGCGGCGAGCAGGTAGAACGAACGTCTGATTTCCCGGTTGACGTCCAATACTTGATCCCAGGTCAAACTGGCAATCTCGCCGACACGAAGACCTGCGTGATGCGACAGCAAAACCGCCATTCGATTGCGATCGCCATGCTTGGATGTCGTGCACATGTGAAGCACACGTCGAAGTTCGTGTTCACTGAGCACATGGGCCTGTTTCAATCGAGCTCCCAAATATCATAATTTCGTTCAAATATTTGATTTGATTATATTTTCTTTCTTTATTCGGAGCAATCAATGCATTTCAGTCAAGGCATTCAATGAGCTATTGGGAAATGTAATATTCTAGTTAATTTCTTACATTGCCAAGTCACAAGTCCTCCAACCTCAATCCAACAGCCATGATTAAGAACTAACCTGGGAGCGATGGGATGTGTGAGGAGATAATTGACATCGATGTCAAAGGACCGATCCCTAAACACGCGGACAGGTATCTATCTCGATATACAGACGTCATGCGCCTCTGGTTTGAAAGGCCAGCGAACAGGAAGTTGCTATTAGATGAAATCAAACAGGGCGTTGATGATCCTGTGTTCTGTCGTCGCGTTACTTTCAATGAGCAAGGGGAATTGGTTCTGAAATTCAAATCCAAACACGAACAAGCGCTGTTCTGTCTGGAATGGGGTTAAAGTGCGAAATTTCTGCGTCCAATATCGATCTTTGGTTCTTTAGCATTTCAATCATTTCCAATGACCTTTGATGCTCGACAACCATCAACATGTTGTCCAATGCAATGTATTTCGATGATGTCTGAAAAGAAGCCTTGAACTATCCATTGCGCGGCTCACTGCGCCTCGCATCGAATGGTTTCATTCCCAACTGCTCAGTCTACGCGTTGCTTTCGACGAGCTTTGTGCTGGGCGTTTGTTAAGCTCCCATAAACTCGCTGGCAAACACGATCTGATCTTCGAAAAACGTTTCCGTCCAACCATCTTTGAGGACGTAGTTGGCGACACCCTGAAGGTCAGTAATGGGTTTCGCGACGACAGAACCACTTGGACAAAGCTTGTCCCAAATCTCGTTTGAATGCAGCTGGATTCCAAGCGTGTTGCCATAGGTCGCGCGCAGCAGACCGTGAGCATGAACGTTGGTGTAGACGCCTTCGATGGTGAACACGCCATTCATCCGCTTGGAGGCAGGTTCTTTGCACCAACGCGTTCCAAGATAGGCGCGATCAATGCGCGCGAGATAATTGCGCAAGAGCGAGCGCATCTTGGTTACGCCCCAAGGTTGGTTCGTAGCAAGATTGAGAAACAAAGTCGGCTTCATGGTTTGTATATGAGAAATATGCGCACTTTTGAGTGCGCGGGCCTGCGATGGTGTCATGCGTTGCTCCAGGACTGCGATGAGGGTCGCCTCATGCACGTTTATTTATCTCCTGAGCACCGCAGCCTTCGGCTCTCGATACGGTTTTTGATAGATATATCAGATAGATGGCTTTATTTCATGAACACCTCTGCAACCAGGAGGTTATCATGCCACATCTCAAGTCCCTTACTCTCACACCCCAAACACCGCGCTCTGAGCGCTCGCCACTAGAGCGCAAGAGACTGCGTTTGATTCAGCGACTGGAAACGCAGCTCAAAGCTGCCGAGGCAGCCCTTGCCGGGGAAACCTACACAGAGGAGGTCAAACACTGGGTCACGCATCAGGAAACCGGAGAAAAAACGCTTCTCACACAGCAGCGTCCGGTCAAGCCATGGTGGTGGCAAGACGACAAAGGCCAATGGCTCATCACACTGCGAGACGGCAATCGCGTCCTGCCAATCTCAAAAGAAGCTGCGTCAATCGCAGTCGGTAGCAAGGACAAACTGCTGCCTGTGCTTGCCACCGTCCTTCAAGGCATCACAGCGGGCGAATTGGATGAACAGCTGGAACTGGCCGCAAGAAACCGCAAAGCGCCACCCAAGAGAAAAAGCTAAACCGGTTCAACAGCAATAATCTGCTGCGCTTCCTTGGATCGCTCGGTACTGAGAAGTGCCGAGCGTTTCCTATCACCCGGAAACCTCAGACAGGCCGTTGACCGTGCCAATCGTAGTCATTTTTCCATCGATCTTGACCGCATGGGACGCCAGTTCCGACGACCACCTAGCTTTGGTAAGCGGGTGCTCTTGGCTCTCTGCTGGCATTCACAGGTTTGGCCCGAGACGTCCGCATGTGGCGGCAAAGCTGCCGTTAGCCGGTTGGGCAATATCGGCCCAAACCTGCCGTTCGTGGGTTCAACCAAGGAAGTCTGCCCGTGGCGGCAAACCAGACATAATCGAAGCGTTTAGTGTCGTTCCAAAACCGACGGTTTTCGGAGTCGGAGACATAAGTGTCACCCGGCTGCGCGCGCATTACTGCGTGATCATGTTGAATCGCTCGGTTTTGACATTGTCCCGGTCACTCAAATTCAGTGTTCAAACCGCCCTTTTGCAATCGCAAGATGATGCGCTTGATGGTGACTGTCAGTTGACATCAAGCCATAGAAACCTAGCGCTTGGACTTGCGGCACCTCGGTTTCCACAGAGGTAGTGACGGTAAGCGTTGCCCCACCGCTAGTCATCTGCGCCTCTGCTATCCAACCGGTTGCATCAGTCAGAAACGGGGCGTGAGCCGATACCATGCGCTGCAGGGCTTCCTTTGCCCGACCTTCCGCTTCGACTGTGAAACGGGCCCCGCTCTCCAGTAGTTCCGTTTGAGCACGCGTCGCCGTCGTCAGCAAATCCATGTCCAACAAATGTTCATGCAGTGCATCAACATTCACAGAAGCCCAGTCTGTTGTTGGATCATCGCTCAGCAACACCACAATCTCGGCAATTGCCGAGAAACCGGCCTGGCCGCCTTCGGTTGGCAGGGCCTGCGAAATCACATCTGCCTGGTGGGTCCCATGACTCTGATCATGGTCCTGAGCTGATGCAGCGGAAGTGGAAACCAATATGCAGGCGGCGGCGAGGGTCATCGTGTTCATCGGGTGCTCCATAGAAGTACGGGGTCAACCTAGCGCCCGCAGCGTTGCACCTATATGATTACAATCATATGATGGATACCGGTGCTCTTTCTCTAACAGATGGTCTGGCTGTCACCGGGCGCAGTTTGAATGTGCGGGCTGGCGCTCACCTGTTTCGACAGGGAGACCAAACAGTAGGGTTTTTCGCCGTCCATCAAGGGATCGTTGAACTAACGCGCACAACGCAGAATGGGGGCCTGGTGGTGCTCCATAGGGCAGGCCCAGGCGACAGTTTTGCAGAAGCATCTCTCTTCGCCGATCGTTACCACTGCGATGCGGTTGCCATGTCGTCATGCGAACTCACAGTCTTTCCCAAAACAGAGATTCTCGCAGCTCTGAAAGAGCGTGATGGTGTGGCCATGGCGCTGTTGGAGAACATGTCGGGTCAGGTGCAGCGTTACCGCCTATTGATGCAGCTATGTGCGATCAGGCGCGCCGATGAGCGCGTGCTGGCAGCTATGGAAGCCGGACTTACTCCGGACAGTTGGAAGAGCTTCGCACCGCAAATTGGTCTGTCTCATGAGGCCGTCTATCGCGCGCTCAGCGCCCTCGTTGAGCGTGGTCTGATCCGCAAAACGGGGCGGGGAACATACGCCCTGCATAACGCGTGAAACGCTAAACGGGTATTTTTGGAACCCTCCCAGACTGGAAGGTTGTTTGCTGGTTGCGGTCAAAAGTGCCGCAGATGTGAAACCACCACCGGGAGATGGATATGTCCTATGCGCGCTTCTTCGCGATGATTGTTACTTCAACACTGGTCATGTACGGGCTGATGTATCTCAACAGCTACACCATCGATCACGTGTTTTTCAGCGAAACACGCGCCTATATGGCGCTGTTCATGGGTGCAGTGATGGCGATCATCATGCTTGGATTTATGCTAAGCATGTACACCAAACCAGCCGTCAACATTGCGATCGTGGTGGGGAGCGCCATCGTGTTTTCCACTTCCTTATGGCTCGTGCGGAGCCAGGAAACGGTTCAAGACGTGGCGTGGATGAAAGCGATGATCCCGCATCATTCGATCGCTATTCTGACGAGCGAACGGGCTGACATTTCCGATCCGCGCGTTCGGCAGCTTGCAGATGAAATCATTGAAGCGCAGCGACGTGAGATCGATGAAATGAAGGCGTTGATCGCCGATCTTGAAGAGTGAGCTTGGGTCAGAGACCTCCAGTCGATCCAGCGCTTGACCTTACAGTCACTGGAACCTCTAGATTGATCTCAACAGAAGAGGTCGAGATGGAAAAAACAGCCAATCACGAGCATCACCACGCCGCAGACGGCAGTTGTTGTGGGGGTCACCACGACACGGGGGATGAAAAGTCAGGCTCAATTTACGAGCGTGCGACGAAGCCAGAAAATGGCGTCGTTATAGACCCGGTCTGCGGCATGACGGTGAAGCTCGATGCGGACAAACCCTCTTTGGAATACAAAGGCGACACCTACCGTTTTTGCTCCGAAGGTTGTCGCGCAAAGTTTAACGCTGATCCCTGGTTTTACGTGTCTGGAAACAAGGCTCGGAAGAAACCGCCGGCTGACAAGACGGCCCTTTACACCTGTCCTATGGACCCCGAAATCATCCAGGAAGGTCCCGGGACGTGTCCGATTTGTGGCATGGCGCTGGAGCCGATGGATGGCATCGCAGAAGGCCCCAATCATGAATTGATCGACTTCACCCGCAGGTTGTGGGTGTCTGCCTTGGCTGCGATTCCGCTGCTGATCCTAACCATGGGTCCGATGCTCGGCTTGCCGATCCGCGAATGGCTCGGAGAGTCAGTGACCTTGTATCTCGAGTTTGCCCTGGCAACGCCGGTTATTGTATGGGCGGCGGCACCGTTTTTTCATCGGGGCTGGACGTCACTCAAAACCTGGAATTTGAATATGTGGACGTTGATCATGATCGGCGTCGGTACGGCCTACATCTACTCCACGATTGCCACCTTCTTACCTGGGCTCTTTCCTGCTGGTCTACAGATGCCTGGCGGGCATATGCCAGTCTACTTCGAAGCTGCGGTTGTCATCGTGGCTCTGGTCTTTGTTGGCCAAGTGCTCGAACTGCGCGCCCGCGAGCGCACGGGTGACGCTATTCGGGCGCTTCTTGATCTGGCTCCTAAGACGGCGCGCCGTGTGACGCCCGATGGCGATGAGTATGACGCTCCATTGGAAAACATCATCGAAGGCGACGTTCTTCGCGTTCGGCCAGGAGAGGCAATTCCTGTAGATTCAGTCGTCAGAGAGGGTCGATCATCGGTCGATGAAAGCATGCTGACCGGTGAGCCATTGCCAGTTGAAAAAGGCGAGGGAGATCGCGTTACCGGCGGTACTCTCAACAAAAATGGCGGCTTGATTATTGTTGCCGACAAGGTTGGCGAAGGCACGATGCTCTCGCGTATTGTCGCTATGGTATCCGCCGCACAACGCTCACGCGCGCCCATTCAAGGCCTTGCCGATAAGGTCTCGTCTTACTTCGTGCCGACCGTGGTGGTCATCGCGGTGATAGCGTTCATCGTCTGGTTTGTAGTGGGTCCAGACCCAGCCTTTGCTTTTGCGATTGTTTCAGCCGTCTCGGTACTCATCATCGCCTGCCCATGTGCCTTGGGGCTTGCCACCCCCATGTCGATCATGACTGCAACCGGTCGCGGGGCGCAGGAAGGTATACTCATCAAAGATGCGGAATCCCTTGAGCGCATGGCCAAGGTTGATGTCGTGGTCGTTGATAAAACCGGCACTCTGACCGAGGGAAAGCCGAGTCTGACAGATGTCGTCCTACAGGCGGGACATGATGAGAAAACGGTACTGTCGCTCGTGCGCGGGCTGGAAGCAGGTTCAGAACACCCGCTTGCTGAGGCGATCGTTGAAGGTATTGCTGCGCGCGATATCCAAGCGGCGCCGTCCGTTGATTTTGAAGCCGTCACGGGCAAGGGCGTGCGAGGCCGCTCAGGCGAGCGCACTATTGCGTTGGGCAACGTTGCTATGATGGACATCATGGGCGTCGACCATGGAGCGCTCGACGCCAAGGCCGATGCGCTGCGCGCTGAGGGCAAGACCGTCATGTTTATTGCGTTCGACGGCGATTTGGCGGGACTAATCGCGGTGTCAGACCCGATTAAAGAGACGACTGCGGGTGCGATCCAGGCGCTGCACGACGCAGGTTTAAAAATCATCATGGCAACAGGCGACAACGAGCGCACAGCGCAAGCGGTGGCCGATCAGCTTGGCATCGATGAAGTTCGCGCCGGTGTTCTGCCCGAAGACAAGAAGGCTCTCGTCGATGATCTACACTCGCAGGGCCACAAAGTAGCCATGGCAGGCGATGGCGTGAACGATGCACCAGCCTTGGCAGCGGCCGAAGTCGGTATTGCTATGGGAACGGGTGCCGATGTGGCCGTCGAAAGTGCCGGTGTAACCCTGCTCCGGGGTGACCTGTTGGGGATTGTCCGGGCACGAAAACTGTCCGAGGCAACGCTTCGCAACATCAAGCAGAACCTGTTCTTTGCGTTCATCTACAACTCGGCGGGTGTGCCGCTCGCTGCTGGCGTGCTCTATCCTGTTTTCGGTGCGCTGCTCTCGCCCATGTTTGCTGCAGCGGCAATGAGCCTGTCTTCTGTCTCAGTGATCACCAATGCGTTGCGCTTGAAACGAGCGAAATTGGAGGCTTGACCTTCCACCAAGGGGAAGGATTAGGCTTGATTACTTAGAGATAAGAAATTCGCTCCGCACATCGTTAGTGCTCAACTTGTGTTATTCATCGCCATGGTTCGCCTGCTTCTGATCGTTGCCCTTACTCTGTCTGCATCCCTTTCTGGTGCAGTCGGGTCCGGTCATGTGGTCATGCAAGATCATGATCACTCTGTAATTGAAAGTGCCGCTGACGATCTCTCGGCCTGTTGTGATGATAGCGCGGAGCGTGCGCATACCTGCCTCACCATGCCTGCAATGTTTGAAGGCACTGGGGCATATGTCGATACGCGTGCCTCTGGTGACGCCGTGTTTGACGCATGTGGACTTGCTCTCACAGGCATCCAGCCGTCTGGTCCTACTGATCCTCCACGAATGCTGTGACGAACCCTGCGCACTTCATGCGCAGTCGGTATTGAAGTCACCCTAGAACAGGCATCTGTTCTTTATCTCCATCTGCAACGCGTGAAAAAGCCGTTGCAAGGCTAGGATCACTCCCCCGTTTCTCAAGATCAATCGTCATTTTTCGTGGCGAGATGCACGTTGTGCGCGCTGACGGTGTCGATGCTGTCGACACCTCACCCGACAAGGCCGTGCGGCTGACGTTCAACGTCTGATCCGGGAAGTCGAAACCAAGCCAGTATAGGATCTGAAAAACCATGTTTATCGGAACAGAAGGAATGATGGGCGGCTGGGGGATGGGCCTCGGCATGTTCGCAATTGTGGCGCTGATCTTTGGCGCTGGAGTTGCAGTCGGGTATGTCATTGGAGCGCGCAGATGAATATCGGCCAAGCAGCTGATCGCTGCAAACTGCCGGCCAAAACCATTCGCTATTATGAGCAGATTGGTCTGGTGCGGCCATCCAGAGCCGACAATGGCTACCGCGATTATAGCGGCGACGACGTCCATCGGCTTGCTTTCATTGGACAAGCACGTGGCCTCGGCTTCAACATCGAAGAGTGTCGTCAGCTGCTCTCCCTTTACTATGACAAGTCGCGAGCTAGTGCCGACGTGAAGGCTCTGGCGACTGACAAAATCGTGGAGATCGACTGTCGTTTGGCTGAGATGCGGAGCCTGCGCAAAACCCTAACGACGCTCGTTGAAAGCTGTGCAGGAGACGACCGGCCTGAGTGTCCTATTCTCGATGATTTGGCCAAGGACTTCGAGCGTGAAGCCTAAGTATTTTGTTCTCGGCTTTTTCGGGGTGGCTGGGCTGATGTACCTCTATCAAGGTTTGTTCCCGCACCGCATGGAGATGGATCAGCAAAATCCGCATTCTGTCCAAGCCACAACGGGCGAAGCTGGCGCGCCCCTAGTCGAGGTTGTGGTTCCAGAGCTCTCTGGTGTTGCACAAGCTGGGCGAGAGGTTTTTGAGGTTAGCTGCGCGGCGTGCCATGGCGTCAATGCAGCTGGCCAGGATGGTGTTGCTCCCCCCTTGGTACACATCATCTATGAGCCCAATCACCACAGTGACCAGTCATTTTACCAGGCAGTGCGCTACGGCGTGAGAGCGCACCATTGGCGCTTTGGCAACATGCCCGCAATCGAGGGTGTAGGCCAAAGCCAAGTCGGCGACATTATTGCCTATGTCCGCGAGTTGCAGCGTGCCAACGGCATTTTCTGACCAACAAGGATTATCCCATGAAACATCATCTTCTTGCAGCCGCGCTGCTCACTTCACTCAATGGGCCTGTCCTGGCCCATTCACCGGTCAACAGCTCAGACCCGGCTGATGGTGCGACGGTGCAGGCAGCACCTGAAACGCTCACATTGATGCTGGCAGAACCAGGTCGCTTCATGAAGGTTGAAGTGACCCATACCACGGTGGATGGGTCCGCCAGCCGCATGATGGAGCTGGAAATTCCTAGCCGGGATATGACCGATAGGATGGAGTTTTCAGGCCCAAATATGGGCGCAGGAAGCTATCACGTGGAATGGCGGGTTCTGGGTGAGGATGGCCATGCCATGGATGGCACCGTGACCTATACCGTGGCACCCGAATAACGCATCATGGATATCGGCTATTCGCTTTGGGCGGCCTTAACGGAGTCGAGCTTCAGTCTTTGGGGGCTGATGGCTGCGTCAGCAAAACTGGCTGTTTACATCAGCAGTTTCCTTGCTGCCGGGCTCGCACTTGTTTTGGTCGCCCTCCCCACCCAGCAGGAAGGCATCAAGCGATCCTTGCTAGGGACAATCGCAGCCGCGGTTGCGGTTTCCGTTGTTGCGTCGATCTGGCGTGTGATGGTTCAAGCCGGGCGGCTCATGGATGATTTGGCTTTCATGACCGACCCGGAGATCATCGCCATCAGCCTGGAAGGCCCGCTTGGTACATCGACCTTGGCCAGGCTTATTGGCTTGGCGATCTTGCTGTTGGGAGTCCTTGCCCCTTCAGTGCGGACAGGTGCAGCGGTTCTGGGGGCTGCCTGCGTTGCCCTTTCATTTGGCCTTACCGGCCATGCGACGCGTGATCCGCAATGGGCGCTCTTGGTCCTGATCACCATACATCTGTTGGCCGTGAGTTTTTGGTTCGGTGCTTTGCTACCACTCTACCAACTTTCCAAACCAGGCCTCGATACGGATGAAGCGGCACGTCTGTCGCATCGGTTTGGGCGGCAGGCTTCGATCATCGTACCCATCCTCATCGCCGTTGGAGGCGTGTTTGCGTACCTGCTCTTGGGGTCGCTTCAGGCCGTCGTCTCAACGGCTTACGGTCAGATGCTTCTGCTCAAGCTTGTCATCGTGGCTTTGGTTCTCGGTATCGCGGCGTTGAATAAGCTGCGCCTTGTTCCCGCCATGGAGATGCAAGCCGCCGGGGCCGCCAAACGCTTTCGCACGTCTTTGCGATGGGAAGCCTTAGTTTTTCTCATGATCTTCACGGCCACCGCCTTGCTCACCACATCCTTCACCGTTCCAACCGCCTAGGAGCCACCAATCGTGAAACCAACCCGTCGCGACTTTCTACTGGGAGCGTCCACGCTCTCGCTTCTACCCGGCTTGCCGCGGCTTGTGCTTGCCAACGTGGACGAAGGCCTTTTTGAGCTGACAGCGGCACCGCAAGAGTTGAGCCTGGTCAGCGACGATGGGCCCTTGTCGCCCCTTTGGACCTATAATGGCGGGCTTCCGGGGCCAGAAATTCGCATCAAGCGCGGAGAGCGCATCCGGGTGAACTTCTCCAATCAGTTGGAGGAACCAACGTCAGTCCACTGGCATGGCATCCGGATCGAAAACAGCATGGATGGTGTAGCTGGCCTCACCCAGCAACCCGTCATGCCTGGAGAGAGCTTTGCCTACGATTTCGTTGCGCCCGATGCTGGAACCTATTGGTACCATGCGCACAACCGCAGCTGGAACCAAGTGGCTCGTGGCCTCTATGGGCCATTGATCATCGACGAACCCGAGGTCCCGTTCGACGCCGAACATGACCTGACCTTGATGATCGATGACTGGCGTTTGGTTGGCCAAGGTACGCTCGATGTCGCGAGCATCGGCGAGCTCATGGATTGGAGCCATGCGGGACGTTTGGGCAACTATATCAGCGTGAACGGTAAGCTGGCGCAAACGCTTCAGCTCAAGGCAAACGAACCCTACCGATTAAGGCTGATCAACGCCGCCAATGCACGCGTTTTTGAATTCGATCCCAACCGCTTCGCAGCAAAGGTGATCGGATATGATGGCCAAAACCTGTCGGAGCCAACGAGGCTGGACTACGCGCCCTTGCTCCTTGGTCCAGCCCAGAGGGTCGATCTTCTGGTGACGCCAACCGAAGACTTCGCACTGGAGACCTTCGTCGAAGGTCGGGCCTACCCCATCACGCGTTTCGAAGTGTCTGGTCCTCGCCAAACCGCCTTGCCGGTCCCGAGCCTTACACCCAGCGCTTTACCTGAGCCTGATCTGGCAAATGCCCGCCGCATTCGCGTTGAGATGCAAGGTGGAGCCATGGGCGGACGGGTCGATATGACCTTTCAAGGCCGTCCCGTCACGCGGCAATTGATGCAGGACTATGGGCAGATGTGGGCTTTCAACGGCGTCGCAAACCTGACCGATGACCCCATGTTTGAGGTTGAGAGAGGCGAGACGGTTCTTATTGAGACCATCAATCGAACACGGTGGGTCCACGCTATGCACGTCCATGGCCACCACTTCCGGGTCCTCAGTAGGAGCGGTGCGGAGGCGGATGACGGTCAGCCGTGGCGTGACACCTTTCTTATTGGCGCACAGCAAACGACGGAGATCGCGTTTGTTGCCGATAATCCCGGCAAATGGCTCTATCACTGCCATATGCTCGAGCACGCCGCAGCCGGCATGAACAGCTGGTTTCAGGTTGGATGATGCAACGGGTTTTCCTGAGTGCAGCGCTAACCTTAGCGCTCATTCTGGCGCTGTTTACGGTGGAAAACGCCTTTGATCAGCCACGAGTGCTAGGTTGGTTCAGCGCCGATAAACGCGCTGAAATTCAGCTCGGTCAACACGTCTATCAGGCCAACTGTGCTGCTTGCCACGGTGTGAATCTTCAAGGTCAACCCAACTGGCAGTCACCTGGTGCAGATGGCCTCATACCTGCACCCCCGCACGATGAAACCGGCCATACTTGGCATCATCCAACCGACCTTCTGTTTGCCATCACGAAATACGGGATCGTCGAGGCTGCAAACCTCGAAGGGTATCAGTCAGCCATGCCAGCGTATGAAGGCGTTCTGACTGACGGTGAGATTGAAGCGGTCCTGTCCTTCATTAAGAGCCAATGGCCAGAAGAGCTTCAGGAGCAGCATCGCCGATTGGACGAAAGAGCCCAGAACTAACACTGCTGGAGTGTTCTTTGCAGGTCAAACGCGCGCAGCCCCCTATTTCCGCTATGGGGATCAAGAGGCGCTGAACTCCTGCAGTCTCTTAGGTCAGCTCCCCGCCCTCTTTCGCTTTTCATTATGCCTGAGTGAGCCCCTCCGTGGTTATCCACAGCTAGGTGCCGACGAGGATCGCCTGCAATGCCTCCTCGCTCAGTCGCTGCTCTTCGACAGCCTTGAGTGCTCGTAGCTTGTGTTGCTCGCTGCATTGGTAAGCAGCGCCGCCTGATCTGAGCGTTACCAGTAAACTGGCCTCGGTGAGTTTGCCTGCGTCGAACATGTCGAAGGCTTTGTCGATCGCAGGAGCCATTGATGTAGGAGAGCTGAGTTTGTTGATATCTTGCCCCGGAACCGCAGTCTGGCCATGCTCTGCAGCCTCATCCGCCTTGATAAGCGCATCAAGTTCGTCTGGTTCATCGATGGCTGTGTTGCCAACCCGATTTTTGAGGTTGTCAGCTGAGATCGCGTTGGACGCCACCGTAGCCTTGGTTGCCGCTTCATCTTGATCGGGATCGTGGCGCTTTCCGGTGAGCACTTCTTTTTGCAGCCTTGGTTGTAGATGGCTGTAGTGGCGCTCGATCATTTGTATCGACGTTCCCATTTGGACGGCAAGCGTGTGTATGCTCATACCGTCATTCAACAGAGCGAAAGTCGCGTAGGTATGTCGGAAGCTGTAAAGCGTTCTGTTGAGGCCAGTGCGTGGGCATGAAAGCAAACCTGTGTCGTCCATGAGGATTTTGAAGGTCTGCCGCAAGTTCTTCGTGACCGTCCCATTCGGCAGCCGAAACACCGGTTTGTCGATCTTAGCATCGAGAAGTTCATCAAAGCTGAGATGGGCAATGTCTTTGGTGCGCTCATGAATGCGCTTGAGGAAGTTGATTGTGTTCGCGCGACAGATCAGGTCGCGTGGTCCGGTTTTTCCATCGACGCGCAGCTCCAAGAACTGCTGACCGTTTTCGGTGAACAGATGCACATGTCGCCACATGAGACTGTCGGTCTCGGTACCGGGGCGGATGCCGGTGTTGGCAAGGATCAGGATATAGTCACGCAGCAAATGGCGCATCTCACGTGACTTTCCGTCCCGGCCCGCTTCAATCCATGCAGGTAGCTTGCGGATGAGCGTGCGATACTCCTCAATCCGAAAGTCAGGCCTGCGCTCGCTCTTTTTACCCTTGTTGGTCAGATCGGGGATCTGGCGCTTCTCGACATAGCCGCGCGACACAGCCTCATCGAAGATACGGTTAAGTGCACTGTTGTGCGTGCTCAGCGTCGAAGCACTTGGTTCACGACCAAGCTGCTTCGCACGCCAAATGGCAAAATCTTCAAGGTCAGTCTGTTTGATGTTGGCGATGGATTTGGACCCGAAATAGGGCACCAGATACTTGTCGATGACGATCTTGTAATCGCGAAACGACCGCTTGCTTGATCCTTCCGCCGTCAATCGATCCATCTCCGCAACGCAGTATGCCGCGACATCTGAGAACCGCTTGGTGACGATAGGCATGCCGGTTTTGTGGCGCGCACGATATTCGTAGAGCAGATCAACGGCGCGTTTTTTGGCTTTGCCAAGGTCTTTGGTGCCGGTGCTCTTGCGAACCCATCGATCACCAATCTTGAAGGCAGCTTGAAAGGCCTGGCTATGAGCCCGCCGAAAAAGCCTGATCTCGCCATCGAGCAGGGTAATCGTTTTAGGGCTCAGCTTTGGCACGCGTATCCACCAAAGTTTTTTGGCTGGTCGCCACATTTTTCGCGACTGCGTCAGCAATCACTGGCTCAAACCCAGCGTTCTCCAACAGTGTGTTAAACACAGTGTTATGTGTAGCGCCCGACAACCAAAAACGCGAGAGCAAGACTGTGCTACCACTGCGCTACGTGTCAGATCGGCCAGGACTACTCAGAAACCACTGATTTTACTGGGAAAATGGTAGCGGAGGAGAGACTTGAACTCCCGACACGCGGATTATGATTCCGCTGCTCTAACCAGCTGAGCTACTCCGCCCCAAAAGAGCATCGGGCACAAAAACCCCGAGCGAGATGGCCGTATAGGGGGCGCTCCCGCCCCCTGTCAACCAAGTTCCGCAGCTACGCCGCATCCTTCTCAAAGGCATTGATCGCCCGGGCGATGAACCCGCCACCCAGCACACGCGACCCCGGGCCATCATGCACATAGAGCACGCAAGCCTGGCCTGGCGCGACGCCGGTTTCACCTTCGATGAGGTCAACATAGGCCTGTCCGTCGCGCACAATCAAGCTGGCCGGTTTTGGCGGCCGCGTGGACCGCACGCGCGCTGCCACCGGAACACCGCTGGAAAGATCAGCGCTGGGCTCGCCAATCCAATTGAAGTCGCGCAAGGCGACACGGGAGACGCCCAAGGCCTCGCGCGGTCCGACGATTACCTGCTTCGCCGGCGCATCGATTTTGACGACGTAGAGCGGATCGCCGGCAGCGATGCCCAAACCGCGACGCTGACCGACGGTGTAGTGAATGATTCCGTTGTGCCGGCCCAAAACCTTGCCCTGCACATCAACGATTTCACCTGGCTCAGCCGCTTCTGGCCGCAGCTTGGCGATGATGTCCGCATAGGATCCGTTGGGCACAAAACAGATGTCTTGGCTGTCGGGCTTGTCGGCGATCTCAAGCCCCATGCGCTCGGCATGGGCGCGCGTTTCGGCTTTGGTCAAATGGCCAAGCGGAAAGCGAACAAAATCAAGCTGCTCCTGCGTCGTTGCAAACAGAAAGTAGCTCTGGTCGCGATCGAGGTCCGCAGGGCGATACATCGCCATGTGCCCCGAGGTCTGATCCATGCGCGTATCGGCATAATGCCCCGTCACCAAGGCCGCAGCGCCAAGTTCGCGCGCGGTTTTCAGTAGATCGACAAACTTCACGCTCTGATTGCACGACACGCAGGGTATCGGTGTCTCACCGGCGAGGTAGCTATCGGCGAACGTATCAATCACCTGTTCTTTGAAGCGGCTTTCATAGTCGAGCACATAATGCGGCATGTCGAGCGTATCGGCGACGTTGCGCGCGTCGTGAATATCCTGGCCGGCACAACAAGCGCCTTTGCGGTGCATCGCCTCGCCATGATCGTAAAGCTGAAGGGTGATGCCCACCGCGTCGAAGCCCGCTTCTTTGACGAGGCCTGCGGTCACAGATGAGTCAACGCCCCCGGACATCGCCACAACAATGCGTGTGGCTGCCGGCTCCGGGTTGCCGGGCAGAAAAAGATCCATCGGTTTTGCCTTCATGCAGCAGGGGTCAAGAGCCTGAGATGAGGCGTGCAGTCCTAGTGCAATGCGCCCTGCCCGGCAAGATGCGCCCTTCACCCGGCAATCCTTGCCGCGTCAGCGCTGACGGCTTCGTGCAACGTTCATTGAAAGCCCTTGAAAGATAACAACTTTCCAATCTGGCACGACACTTGAAACACCCTGCGCACATTGAAAGATGCACAGCGAGAGCCTGCCCCGTGTCCACATTGCCAGATCTTCTAGCTCCAATCGCACCCGCCGAGCGCCCCACGCCGCGCGAGCGCAGCGTTCCCCGTGAGGATGAGCCACGCTTTTCCGATCGTCTTGAGAACGAGCGGCGAGAAACAGAAGAACCGGCAGAAAGGGCGGAGGCGACAAGCACGGACGACAAAGACGTCACTGAGACGCCAGACTCTCCAAAAAAGTCGTCGTCCAGTGATTCAACCCAGGCCACCTCCAGTGAGGGAGGCCACAATGCAGGCATCAACGGCGCCCAGGCAACCGAACAAACCGCTGCAAGCCAAGACCCTGGACTGGTCGATGATCCATTGATAGCCGCCGATACCGAAGCAGACCCGTTTGCCGGCTTGGCGGACCCTGCCTTGGCCGCCGAAACCGATGATGTGGTCCAAGAGATCGTCGTCACGGCACTGACCGGCGAAACGGTCCCGCTTGTGCCGCCTCAGGCAACGGGTCAAGCCGACCCTGGCGCTCTTGGTCGCTGGTTCGCGCAAGTATCGGGTCCAGTTGAAGGAACCTTGGGTCAAAATGCGCCCGTCCTGAACAAACTGGCTGGCCAGGCCGGCATGGCCGGCGAGCAGGCGTTGAGCGGCGCCCCAACTAACGGCGCCATGGATGGCGCGCTTGAAGGCGGTCTGAAGACCGCCACGCCAGAAGGGCTTAGCCAGTCCAAAACGATGAGCTTTGCCGATGCGATGGCGAGCACCTCGATGACGAATGGCGGCATGGACGCGGAAAGCCTTGATGCGCTCGTCACCCAAGCCATGGCCAAAGCAAGCGCCGCCCTTGAACCCGGCAACTCCAACGCTCCCGTCCTGACAACAGGTCAAACCACAGCCACCGGCGCCCAGGCGGCGATGACGGCCGTGCCGCAGGCCGCGACCGGTCAGGCCGTGCCGGTGACGGCCCTGGCTGTCGAAATCACGCGCCAAGCAATGAATGGCAAAACCCAGTTCGACATCCGGCTCGACCCACCGGAGCTGGGGCGCCTGAATGTGCGCTTGGAAATGGATGCAAGCGGTCAGACACGCGCCCATCTGGTGGTCGAACGGGCTGAAACGCTGGATATGCTGACCACCGACGCGCGTAACCTTGAACGGGCACTTCAGCAGGCTGGCCTCAAGACCGAGCCCGGTTCGGTGAGCTTTGAATTGGCGCAGGATGCTGCCGACGGATTTGCCCAGGACCAGCACAGCGCCGGCGCCGAGGATCAGTCCGGTGAGTCTGGGTCGGGCGACCCAGCCTCTGCTGGCCCTGAGGATTCCATGCTTCCCGACGACATGGCTTCGCCCGAAGCCATCCGTCAGCAACTCTATGCCACCGGCCATTTGGATGTCCGCATCTAGTATCGGCGTAAAAGGAGCCCGGACCTATGAGTACACTTGATCAACTTGCAGCCGCCTCGCAGGCTTCGGTGCAGCAAGCCAATGCACAGCGCGACCAGCAGATGCTGGCTGATGATTTCGACACCTTTTTGCAGTTGCTCACCACGCAGCTACGCAATCAGGATCCGTTGGAGCCGATGGACACCAACCAATTCACACAGCAACTGGTTCAGTTCTCCGGTGTCGAGCAGCAAATCCAGACCAACTCCTATCTGGAGAATCTCATCACCTCCACAGAGGCACAATCGGTCAACGCCGCGGTCAACTATTTGGGCTCGACGGTAACGGTAGCAGGTGTGTCCACCACACTCGATAGCGGCCAGGCCTCTTGGGAACTGGTCTCCGGCGTCGCCGCTCCGGATTCCACAATCTCCATCTACGACGTCAACGGCAATGAGATATTTACGACGAAACATGCCGTGGACCGCGGTGAGAGCACCTTCACCTGGGATGGCAAGACCAATGACGGCACCGACGCGCCTGACGGCGTCTACTCCATCCGTGTGGTCGGCAACACCAGTGATGGCCAGGCGGTGAATGTCTATGCGGCCGTCACCGGCAAGGTGACCGGCGTTGATTTCACCGGAAGCGAGCCAGTCCTGCAGATTGGTGATGTGCGTGCCAACCTTAGCTCGGTAATGGAGATTCAGGCCCCGACGTCCTGATATCCAGCGATCCTGCGCGCGCCCGAAATCAACAGTTTGGGCGCGCCGGTTAGTCTAAACCGGTCGCAAGCCGATAGACTTTATCCCTCTACTTCAGTGATTTAGAAGCTACCGCTAAGGTGCGCAGACACTCTGGTATTGCTGTCACACAACCGCCGCAAAGTCCTAACGAAGCATGACCAGGCCCTTAGGGTGTTTTTAAGGACCATCGACTAGTCTCACTCTCGCGTTATCGAGTGTTTTAGTGAGAGTACGATGACCGAGTTCAAGCGTCCGCGCGTTAAATATGTCATTGGGCCCGACGGTAGCCCGCTGACCATTGCGGATTTACCGCCAACATCTACCCGGCGATGGGTTATCCGTCGCAAGGCAGAAGTTGTTGCCGCCGTTCGCGGTGGTTTGCTGTCGTTGGAGGAAGCGTGTGAGCGCTATCGTCTGACGGTGGAAGAATTCCTGTCCTGGCAAATGTCGATTGATCAGCATGGGCTGGCAGGACTTCGCACAACGCGCATCCAACAGTACCGGGCCTAACGCCCAACCGGTTCATCGAAAGCGAGGCCTTCCGCGCCGCGTTCTTCACAAACCGTAACATCGAAACCAAACAGCCGGCCGGGTTCAAACCATGGGCCGGCTTTTTGCGTTTATGTCTTTTTTCGCCGTTCGATGCAGCTTCGACCCAAGAGTTAACGACCTGTTTACCATCTACCGGGCAATTCTTGCCTATCTGCTTCGATAGCGCGCCGACAGGTGGGCAAGGGAAGCGATCGAGATGGGCTAACGGGCATTCATGGTTGCTTTCTTTCAGAACTTGGGTCCTGCCCGTTTGGGCGCGATGGGCATCGTCGCAGCGCTGCTCATCGGATTCTTCGCCTTTATCACGATGCGCGTCACC
The DNA here is from genome assembly GCA_017642935.1 of Hyphomicrobiales bacterium. NCBI lineage: Bacteria > Pseudomonadati > Pseudomonadota > Alphaproteobacteria > Hyphomicrobiales > Hyphomicrobiales bacterium. The sequence continues at coordinate 1,362,455 of JAEPOK010000002.1, read as the reverse complement.
GCGCCGGTCATGGTGCCATTGTTCACCGAGATGACGTTCGAGGATTCCTCAGAAGTCATTCGCCAGCTCGACGCGAACGGAGTCACCTACGAGTTGCGCAATGATGGCACCACCATTCTTGTGCCGCAGGAGCGCGTTCTTCGTCTGCGTATGGACATGGCCGAGCAGGGTCTGCCATCGGGCGGCACCGTCGGTTACGAGATTTTCGATCAATCAAGCACACTCGGCGCCACCAGCTTCGTTCAGAACGTCAACCAGCTGCGTGCGCTGGAAGGCGAGCTTGCCCGCACGATCCAGTCCATCAATCGGGTTTCGGCCGCACGGGTCCACCTTGTGCTGCCCGAGCGCGAACTCTTCCAACGCAATCAGCGTGAGGCGACTGCGTCGATCGTGCTGCGCGTTCGCGGCGACCTGGACCCGGGGCAAATCCGCGCCATTCAACATCTGGCAGCATCAGCCGTCGATGGGCTGTCGGCCAACCGGGTTTCGATTGTCGATGAGGCCGGGCAACTGCTTGCATCCGGCGCCGGAGACAATGAGGAAGCCATGATGGCCGCCTCGCTGGACGAGCGCTCGATCGCGATGGAAAACCGCATCCGCACCCAGATCGAAGACATCCTGTCCGAAGTCGTCGGTCCAGGTCGCGCCCGGGTCAACGTCGCCGTCGAGCTCAATCACAATCGCATTTCTGAAACCTCCGAAGTCTTTGATCCGGATGGTCAGGTCGTTCGTTCAACGCAGGTTCGCGAAGAAAACGGCTCCACCAACGACACCACCGCGGGCGAAGTTACGGTCGGTAATGAGTTGCCAGGCGCCGACGCCGGCGCGACGGCTGGCGGCATCCAGGAAGCGCGCGAAACGCTTGAAGAGGTCACGAACTTCGAAATTTCCTCCACCAATCGGACCGAAATTCTGGAAGCCGGCCGGCTGGAGCGGCTCTCCGTCGCCGTGCTCGTCGATGGCCTCTACACCCAGGATGAGAACGGCGCGCCTGTTTATGCACCGCGCACGCAAGAGCAGCTCGATCAGATCGCCATGCTGGTCCGCTCGGCCGTCGGATTTGATCAAACACGCGGCGATGTCGTCGAGGTCGTGAACCTTCAATTCGCTGCTCGCCCCGATCTTACCCTGCCTGACGAAGAAGGTTTGTTCTCGTTCACCCGCGACGATATTTACCGCGCAGCAGAACTTGCCATCATCGCCGTCCTGACGCTGATCGTGCTGTTCTTCGTCGTGCGCCCTCTGCTCGCCCGCGTCTTCGAGGATGAAAGCGCCGCACCGGAAGCCCTGCCGGCCGGTGGGCCAGACGCGGAAGGCACGGTGATCGGGCCGAACGGTGAGGTGTTGCAGTCGCCAATGCCGAACGTTCCTGCGATCGCGCTGGAAAGCACGACAGTTAAGGCCTTTGAAAATGCTGTTGCGCTGGGCGCGCTGCAGAAGAAATCATTGGAACAGGTTGGCGACCTGATCAAAGAGCGTCCTGACGATGCTGTCGGCGTCTTGCGCGCCTGGCTGTCCGAACCGGCGAAGGCGTAACCAATGTCCGCAGCCAACGCCCTTGCCGAAGCCGCCGCAGCCGCCGCTGGTCCACCGACTGCTAAGCCTGGTCAGCAGCTAACGCTGGCGCAACAAACCGCCGGTGGCGACCAATCCTCGGTCAAACTTGGTGATCTCTCCGGCGCGGAGAAAGCCGCGGTTCTGTTGCTCGCGCTCGGCGATAAACATGGCGAACCCTTATGGCGCGGTTTGGACGAACTGGAGTTGCGTGAAGTCTCGCAGTCCATGGCCGTGGTCGGACGCCTTTCGACGGACGTCATTGAAGGCGTCATGATCGAGTTCATCGACAATGTGACGACCAACAAGGCGCTCACCGGCGGCTATGAAGCCACCGAACGCTTGCTCGCCTCCTTCATGGAGACCGACAAGGTCGCGGCGATCATGGAAGAGATACGCGGCCCGGCCGGACGCAACATGTGGGAGAAACTTTCCAACGTTCAGGAAAACGTTCTGGCCAGCTATTTGAAGAACGAATACCCGCAAACGACCGCCGTGGTTCTGTCGAAAATTCGTTCCGATCACGCCGCCAAAGTGCTGTCGCTACTGCCAGAGGAACTTTCCCTGGAAGTCATCCAGCGCATGCTGAAAATGCAAAGCGTGCAGAAGGAAATTCTCGACAAAGTCGAAGAGACACTGCGCGTTGAGTTTATGTCGAACCTATCGACCACGCGCCGCCGCGATAGCCATGAGACGATGGCCGAGATCTTCAACAATTTCGACCGCCAAACGGAGGCCAAGTTCCTCGCAACGCTGGAAGAAGACAACCGCGAGTCGGCCGAGAAGATCAAAGCACTGATGTTTACCTTCGAGGATCTCGGCAAAGTCGACGCCTCCTCGATCCAGATCCTGCTGCGCAGCGCCGATATGACCAAGCTACCGATCGCGCTCAAAGGCGCCAACGATACGCTGCGCGACTTCTTCCTCGGCAACATGTCGACCCGCCAGGCGACCACCATCCGCGAGGAGATGGAAATTCTCGGGCCGGTGCGCTTGCGTGACGTCGACGAAGCGCAGATGTCGCTCGTCAATCTGGCCAAGGACCTCGCCGCCAAGGGCGAGATGGTGATCTCGAAAAACTCCGGTGATGATGAGGTGATCTATTGATGGCCGCATCAACCACCGCTCCACGCTACCTGTTCGATCTCGATTTCGACGCGGAAAACCGCGCCAAGGAAGAGGTCGAGGTTGAGCCAACAATCAGCCTCTACGAGCACGAAGCGCAGATGGCCGCGCTGGAGCGGCGGGTGCGCACCGAAGCCCATGAGGCCGGACGCCAGGAAGCACTCGAAGAAGGTTCCAAGGCTTTGGCTGAAGAAACGCAGCGCCTGACCGGCGTTGTTCAAACCCTGCTCTCCCGGCTCGACAAGGAAATCGCGATGCGCGAGGAGCGCGCGGTTCGCATCGCCATCTCGGCATCGAAAAAGCTTGCCCGCCGGCTCTTAGACGCCCAGCCGATCGGCGAAGTCGAAGCACTATTCCGTTCCTGCCTCGCGCCCATGTTCGACGCCTCCCATTTGGTCGTGCGCATGAACGCCGACCATGTCGACGCCGTGCGCGAACGCCTTGAATCCATCGCCCAATCCCAAGGGTTTGAAGGCAGGCTGATCTTCATGGGCGAAGAGGACTTCGCCCCCAGCGACACGCGTATTGAATGGGCCGATGGAGGATTGGCGCGCAGTCAAGACGACATCGAAAAGGCCATTGACGATTTAATTGGCGACTATCTGTCGGCCCGAGGCGTAAAACCCCACGCCTCTCCCCCAACCCCATCTGAGGCAGACCAGGCCTCACAGATGAAAGCCTCAATGGAGGGCTCTCTCGATGAGTGACACCGACGACGATCAGCTAGCGGGCAAACAAGGCGTCGAGCTCGACCAGTTGGAAGGGCCGCCAAGCACCGAAACCGACGAGGATTACGATCCGAACAGCGCCAAGGATGCCAGCGACCTTGAAGCGGTGTTCGACGTGCCGGTGCGTGTATCGGCCATTCTTGGACGATCAGGCATGCAGGTTTCTGAACTGCTCAATCTCGGACCCGGCACGGTGGTCGAACTCGACAGGCGAGTAGGTGAGGCCATCGACATCTTCGTCAACGACCGTCTGGTCGCGCGTGGCGAGGTGGTTCTCGTCGAAGACAAGCTCGGCGTGACCATGACTGAAATCATCAAAAGCGACAAATAAGACCTAGCGGCAGGATCAACCCATGCGACTTCTCATCTTCGGCAATCTCGGCGGACAAATGGCCAGCGCGACGCGCATGGCGATGGAGCGCGGCGCCAAAGTTATTCATGCCGACGATCAGGCGACGGCGCTCGATGCGTTGCGGGGTGGTCAAGCCATCGATCTGGTGATGGTTGACGTCGCTGAAAACATCAAAGCGCTGATCCAGGCCATGGAGCGCGAGCACATTTCTGCGCCGGTAATCGCGTGCGGCGTAAAGAACGATGCCGACGCCGCCGTCAAAGCCATCAAGGACGGCGCGCGCGAGTACATTCCTTTGCCGCCGGATCCCGCTCTCATCGCCGCGGTGCTGGCTGCGGTTACAACCGAAGAGTTGGACATGGTGTCCACCGATCCGGCGATGATGAAGGTGGTTCGCCTTGCCGAACAGATCGCGCCGTCGGACGCCTCGATCCTGATCACCGGCGAATCCGGCACCGGTAAAGAGGTGATGGCGCGCTACGTTCACGCCAAGTCGAACCGAGCGACGATGCCGTTCGTGTCGGTCAACTGCGCTGCTATCCCAGAAAACCTGCTTGAGTCCGAGCTTTTTGGCCATGAAAAAGGCGCCTTCACCGGCGCGCTGGCCCGCCGTATCGGCAAATTCGAGGAAGCCTCCGGCGGCACGCTGCTGCTCGATGAAATCTCCGAAATGGATGTACGCCTGCAGGCAAAACTCCTGCGTGCCCTGCAAGAGCGGGTGATCGACCGCGTCGGCGGCTCCAAGCCGGTGCCCGTTGACCTGCGCATCATCGCAACGTCCAACCGTAACCTTGCTGAGGCGGTCAAAGAAGGTTCGTTCCGCGAAGATCTGTTGTTCCGCCTTAACGTGGTCAACCTGGCACTACCGGCGCTGCGCGAACGACCCGCCGATATTCTCGCTTTGTCGGACCATTTTGCGAAAAAATACGCCAAGGCCAACGGTTTCCCGCTGCGCCCGATCTCAGAGCCTGCGCGCACGCGCTTGATGTCGGCCCATTGGCAGGGCAATGTGCGCGAACTCGAAAACACCATCCACCGCGCTGTGCTTTTGGCGTCTGGTCCTGAAATCGGCCCCGAAGCACTCATCACGCCCGACGGATCAGACTTTGCTGCCCAATCCACACCGCCATCAGGTGCGGTCCAAAAGGTAGCGATGACGGCCGAAGCGGTTACCCGCGCGCTTGTCGGACGCACAGTCGCGGAGGTCGAGCAGGAATTGATTCTCGATACACTCGACCATTGTCTCGGCAACCGTACCCATGCCGCCAACATTCTTGGCATTTCCATTCGCACGCTGCGCAACAAGCTCAACGACTACAACGCCCAAGGCGTTGCCGTGCCGCAACCGGGCCAAGCCCGCACGCAAATGGCAGGTTAGGATCATGATCCTCCACTGCGTGTTCTGCCATCCCTCGGATGGCGCGGCTGATGCGCTGCTGCAAACCATGAGCGAGCTGGCAACCTTCAGCGAGACCTTGGAGGGCGTCGAGGCATTCCACTACGGCCCAAACCTCGACTTCGAAGGCAAATCACCAGACCACAAGTTCGGGTTTGTCATTCGCTTTGCCTCCAAAGAGGCTTTGGAGCGCTATGCTGACCATCCCACCCATCAAGCGCTGGGTGCTCGTTTGTGCGCATCCTGTGTCGGCGGCACCGATGGGATCGTCGTCTATGACCTTGATGTTTAGGTTAGGCAGAAACCTGAAAGGCTGCGGCCAGTGAGCCAACACAAAGAAGTGTTGTAAGGACGACCCCGTGGACCTGCTCCACGCGGCTCTTTGACAGAGCGTTGGCAATCAAGCTGAGTCCAAACAGTCCTGCCAAGACCAACAGGGCTGGGCGCAGAACCAAAGCAGGCACCCAGTCCAAAAGGCCCAGCGCCTGCGCCACACAGATTGCGCCAAATGCCGCCAAACAGGCACTGACGCCACTTGCAACGCGAAGGCTTGGCGAAAGCACGCGGTGACTACCGCCCCATGCAAGGCGCCCCATCGGAAAGCCAAGAGCAAGCAGCACCTGAAACAGAGTCAGCCAGATAAAGCCCACCAGGGCAATGCTGGCCATGAGCGTCATGGCATCGGTCACTTTCCCCCCTTTTCACTCCGGCTGAGCAAAACCATTAACCATCTGTTTACCCTAAAAGCGGCAAAAACTGCCTAGTCGCATTTTCCCAACCGGAAGATGCCGAGCGAGGCACCGCGCATGGCCGACACGTCGGTAACTGACACAAGCACTTCCGGCTCCGCCAAATCCGGCCTGCCCTTCCCGCTTCCAAGCTTGGAGCAGCTCAAAGGCGCGCTGATCCGCGGTGATCTGGCGCTTGCCTTCGGTGTGATGACGATCCTCGTCGTTCTCATCATGCCGATGCCGCCTTTCATGCTCGACCTGTTCCTGGCGGTCTCGATCATCTTTTCCGTCCTCGTCCTGATGACGTCGCTGTTCATCCACAAGCCGCTGGAGTTTTCTGCTTTCCCGACGGTGCTGCTGATCGCCACCATGATGCGCCTGGCGCTGAACCTTGCCTCAACCCGCCTTATCCTTGCCGAAGGACACACCGGCGGAGACGCGGCCGGCGAAGTGATCGAAGCGTTCGGCTCCTTTGTGATGGGCGGCAACTTCATCATCGGCCTGATCGTCTTTGGCATCCTGGTGATCGTGAATTTTGTCGTCATCACCAAGGGTTCTGGCCGCATCGCCGAAGTGGCTGCGCGCTTCACTCTTGACGCGATGCCTGGCAAGCAAATGGCCATCGATGCCGATCTATCTGCCGGTCTGATCGACGAAGAAACAGCCAAGACTCGCCGCAAAGAACTGGAAGACGAAAGCTCTTTCTTCGGCGCCATGGACGGTGCCTCAAAGTTTGTGCGCGGCGATGCCATTGCCGGCCTGATGATCACCTTCATCAATATCATCGGTGGAATCGTGATCGGCGTTGCCCAGATGGATATGTCGTTTGGCGATGCTGGCCGGGCCTACACGCTGCTGACAGTCGGTGATGGACTGGTCAGCCAAATCCCAGCGCTCATCGTCTCCACCGCTGCTGGCCTGCTGGTCTCCAAGGCCGGCGTCACCGGCGCTGCCGACAAAGCACTAATGACCCAACTGTCCGGCTATCCCAAAGCGCTCGGCATGTCGTCCTTCGTCATGGTGGTCCTCGCCATGCTGCCGGGTATTCCGGTGCTCCCTTTCCTCGGACTGGCAGGAGGCGCGGGTTATCTCGCCTGGCGATCGGCTAGGAAAGCCAAGGATGCGGTCACCGAGGCCAAGGCCCAGGAGGTGCTGGCCAAGGCGACTGCCGAAGCACCGCCGGCCGAAGAGCCGATCTCCAAATCGCTACGCATCGACGATCTTCGCATTGAACTCGGCTATGGTTTGCTTGGCTTGATCGACGATGGCGAAGGGGCGGACCGCCTGACCGAGCAGATCAAAGCCCTGCGCCGTTCGCTTGCCGGCGAGCTTGGCTTCGTCATGCCCTCGGTGCGCCTGCTCGACAACATGCAAATTGGCGCAAACACCTATGTGGTCAAAGTCAAAGAGGTTGAGGCCGGCACCGGTGAGGTCTTCTCCGGCCAGTTCATGACCATGAACCCGACCGGCGGACCGGTGGAACTGCCAGGCCGCGAAACCACCGAACCAACCTTCGGCCTGCCAGCCACCTGGATCGAGGGCAAGTTCCGCGACCAAGCCGAAATCAAAGGCTACACGGTTGTTGATCCGGCTACCGTGATCTCCACCCACCTGACCGAGATCATCAAGGGTTCGACCGCCGACCTGCTCTCCTACGCGGACACGCAGAACCTCATCAACGAGCTTCCCGCCGCCCAGCAGAAACTGGTCGATGACATCGTACCGGGCCAAATTTCGGTTTCAGGCATCCAACGCGTTCTGCAAAGTCTGCTCGCTGAACGCATTTCGATCCGCGATCTTCCGACCATTCTGGAGGGCATCGCCGAGGCCAGTGCCTTTGCCCGTACACCGCAGGCGATCACCGAGCATGTGCGCACGCGCCTAGCGCTGCAGATCTGCGCCGCGCACCAGTCGCCAGCTGGGTATCTGCCGCTCTTGCCTTTGTCCCCGACTTGGGAGCAGGCCTTTGCCGATGCGCTGGTTGGCGAAGGCGACGACAAGCACTTGGCCATGGCGCCGACCAAACTGCAGGAGTTCATCGCCTCGGTGAACACCGCCTTCAACGCCGCCGCCGAGCAAGGCGAAGTCCCGGTGATGCTCGTTTCGCCAGGCATCCGCCGCCATATTCGCGCGATCATTGAGCGCTTCCGCCCGCAAACTGCCATCCTCAGTCAAGCCGAAGTGCACCCACGCGCCAAACTGAAGACGTTCGGACAGATCGCCTAATGTCAGACACCCCCATGCCAACCTCTCTTGCCCTGGAGAATGGGTTCGCCGTCGTTCCGGCGGGCCTGCTGGCAACCATCGAAACCAGCCTAGAAAGGACCACGCCACCGAACAGTGACGCCTATCCCCTGCCCGCCGGGTTTCAATTCGTTCAACCGGACCCGGTGAACCTTGACGACTTCAAAAAGCTGTACCGTGCCGTGGGCGACCCCTGGCTCTGGTTCGGTCGCTTGCAGAAAAGCGATGAGGTTATTCGTTCTATCCTCACCGCGCCTACGACAACGCTGCGCTATCTTCTCGACCCATCCGGTTTGCCCATCGGACTGTTCGAGGTCGAGCAGCAAGAGACAGAAACCCTGGAGGTGACCTATTTCGGACTGGTCCCCGAAGCGACCGGCAAAAAACTCGGTTCGGTTCTCATGGAGCATGGCCTAGCGGCGGCTTGGACACCGCAGACCAAACGCGCATGGCTGCACACCTGCACCTTCGATTCCCCTGGTGCCCTGTCCTTTTATCGGCGGCAAGGGTTCAGACCCTTCCGACAACGCCTTGAACTCAGTCCCGATCCCCGCTTGACTGGCGTTCTACCACGTCAGACAGCACCGCAAATTCCGTTGGCGGATTTCTCAGACCCTTAGGAAAACACAGCATGGAAAAACCGACCCCTGACCTGACCATCACGCATCATGAGGAGGGGTCGAAGGGCACATACACGTCCCACATCGAAGGCAAACCCAATGCGGAGCTCACCTACTCGCGCGCCAGCGATACGCTGATCATAATTGATCACACCGGTGTGCCGGACGAACTGCGTGGCATGGGCGTCGGCGTGAAGTTGGTCGAGCGTGCGGTCATGGATGCGCGTGCGTCAGGCACCAAGATCATGCCGCTTTGCCCCTTCGCCAAGGCGCAACTCCAACGCCACAAGGAGTGGCAGGACGTGTTGAACTAGCTGCCGAGTGCAAAAAAAGCCCGGCAACCTGCCGGGCTTGATTTCAAACAATCGCTGTTAGACGTCGATCAGCCGATCATACCGCCACGCGAGCGGCGCGACTGGCTGAGCTCTTCTAATTCAGCCTGCTCGCGGCTTGCCATGGTTGCGCGTTGCGCTTCCTGATCGCGCTCTTCGAGCAACTCAACCTTCTTGAGATCTTCGACCGCCTCGGCCAACTCGTCTTGAGCAGCCTCCAACTGACCACGCAGATTATCAGCGGACTCACGCAGATTATCACGGCGCTGCGCAGCGGCCTTGGCGTAGGTCGGATAGGCGTAGTGACCCATATCGGTGATACCGGCCTTTTCCTGCTCGATCGAAACCTCTCGATCCAGCTCGCTCGCCATACGCTCGAAATCGGCCATCATGGCTTCAATCTGCGTCACCTGGCGGCGCTTCTCGTCGACTTGATACCGCTTCAGGCGGATCAGGCTTTCACGCGACTTCATGACTCAATACTCCCAATCACGCGTCAGGCGCCTCGTCCAGAATGCCGGCGAGCGCCTCATATCCTTCGGCAAGCGACGTCGATTCCCCTTTTTGCTGGCTCAAAAACGCCTCCAGCTGGGGGTTGAGGCGAATGGCCTCGTCAACATCGCTGTCCGATCCTCGGCGGTACGCGCCCAGACGGATCAATTCTTCCATATCGCCGAAAGAGCTTAACAAAGCGCGAGCACGGCGGACCGTATCGCGCGCACTTTCTGGCACACACCCAGGCATAGTGCGCGAAACTGATTTAAGAATGTTGATGGCGGGATAACGGCCGCGTTCCGCAATGGCACGCTCCATGACGATGTGGCCATCCAAGATGGAGCGCACCGCATCGGCCACCGGCTCATTGTGATCATCCCCTTCAACAAGCACGGTAAAGAGGCCAGTTGTCGTTCCCTCGCCTTTAAGACCGGGTCCTGCGCGCTCTAACAGGCGCGGCAATTCGGTGAACACGGTCGGTGTGTAGCCTTTCGTGGTCGGCGGCTCACCGCCGGCCAAGCCGATCTCACGCTGCGCCATGGCAAATCGCGTGACGCTATCCATCATCAAAAGGACATTCTTTCCTTGCGCGCGGAAGAACTCAGACACCGTCATCGCCATGTAAGCGGCCTGTCGGCGCATCAAAGCGCTTTCATCCGACGTTGCAACGATAACCACCGCGCGCTTCATGCCCGCCGGACCAAGATCGTCCTCGATGAACTCCTGTAGCTCGCGGCCGCGTTCACCGATCAGGCCAATGACCGCCACATCAGCCTTGGTGTTGGTCGCCAACATCGACATCAATACCGACTTACCGACGCCAGACCCAGCAAAGATGCCCAGGCGCTGGCCCTCGCAGCAGGTCACGAACGTGTTGAGCGCACGCACGCCCAGATCCAGCGGACCACCGACCCTGGCGCGATTGGCCGGCGGCGGCGGCGCAGCCCGCAAATCATAAGCGTCTGCCCCGGTCGGCAGTAGACCTTTTCCGTCAATTGGGCGGCCCAGTGCATCGATGACACGGCCGAGCCATGCCGGCGACGGTTTGGTCAGCGCTTCGGACGCCACCAAAACCGCGCGGCAGCCAAGACGCATGCCATCGAGCGGATCATAGGGCAGGCAGAGGGCGCGTTCGGGTTTGAAGCCAACGATCTCGACCAAAACCGAGCGGCTCTCGCTGATCTCCACCGCCAGGCGCGAGCCAACCGCCAACAGATGCAAAGGACCAGCAACCTCCACAAGCAAGCCCTGAATGCCGGTGACGCGTCCAAACACCTCGCGGTCAAGCAGATCATCGATCTGGTCGGCTAGGTCGTGCATGGCCGGACTTTCCGCAACGTCATCTACCCAATCGCCTATCTCTTCGCCCTGAAAACGGTTGCACCGCTGATTCGCTGTCTGATAAATCTTAACGCAAAGCGGGCGAATCACCCCGCATGCTTTCCAAAGTGTTGCGTAAATCAGTCCTGTGGAAGGTTGTCTTAACCTTTCGCTTACCACTGAAGGGTAGCGTTAACGACGGGGCAGAACGAAGCCCTTCGTTGTTTCGCGTTTTCGAGCGGCGAAAACCTAGGATAGGGCAAAGGGGATTGGCATGCGTGTATTGCTAATCGAGGATGACATCGCAACGGCAGAAAGCATCGAACTGATGCTGAAATCCGAAGCGTTTAATGTCTACACGACGGACCTTGGTGAAGAAGGCGTCGACCTCGGAAAACTGTACGATTACGATATCATTCTTCTCGATTTGAACCTCCCGGACATGTCAGGCTACGAAGTGCTTCGCACGCTGCGCCTGTCGAAAGTTAAGACACCGATCTTAATCCTCTCCGGTCTTGCAGGTATCGAGGACAAGGTTCGCGGTCTCGGCTTTGGTGCCGATGACTATCTGACCAAACCATTCCATAAAGATGAGCTTGTTGCCCGCATCCACGCCATTGTGCGTCGGTCCAAGGGTCATGCTCAATCGGTCATCACCACCGGTGATGTCACGGTCAATCTGGACACCAAAACCGTCGAAGTCGACGGCCAGCGCGTCCATCTGACCGGCAAAGAATACCAGATGCTGGAGCTGCTCTCGCTGCGCAAAGGCACCACGCTCACCAAGGAAATGTTCCTCAACCACCTCTATGGTGGCATGGATGAGCCTGAATTGAAGATCATCGACGTGTTCATCTGTAAGCTTCGCAAGAAGCTGGCGGCTGCAACCGGCGGTTCCAATTACATCGAAACCGTTTGGGGCCGCGGCTATGTGTTGCGCGATCCTGACGAGTCGACAATGAAGCAAAGCGCTTAAGAGCGTCGTTTCAACCAAATCCCTATCCAGACACTGAAATTGCCGCCCCATCTTGGGGCGGCTTTTTTGTTGCGGCCTTGGTCAATGTAGGTCGTCACCCGCCGGGCCCATGTCACAAACAAAAACCCGGCCGCGAGGCCGGGTTTTCGATGGCAGTCATATACGCCGCCGAATTTCGAATTGGCTTTTTAGGCCGTGCGACGAACCGGGAAGGTTGACGAAGAACCGGCGACAAAGTCCGGATTGGGCTGATACAACCCGCGGCTGCCCGGAACAGCCTTGAAGGCATCGGTTAATCCGACCACGGTTTCAGCCGCGCCAAGTACCATGAAACCATCCGGAGCCATCTGTTTTGCAACGCGCTCCAGGATTTCGATCTTCGCAGCCTGCTCGAAATAGATAAGGACGTTGCGGATGAACACAACATCGAACGTGCCGAGCGACGAAAAACTGTCGAACAGATTGAGCGGGCGGAACTGAACCATCTGCTTGATTGCGGGCGAGATTTCCCAAGTTTCACCTTTCTGAGTGAAATGATTGAGAAGCATTTGGATGGGCAATCCGCGCTGGACCTCAAATTGCGAATAAGACCCAGCTTTCGCGCGATCCAAAACGTCGCGGGAGATATCGGTGCCGATGATGTCAAAGCGGAACGCCGAGGCCTTTAGGCCCTGATCCTTGATGATCATGGCCAGCGAGTAAGGTTCCTGGCCGGTCGACGCGGCAGCACACCAGATCCGAATTTTCCGCTGGGATTTGCGTGCCTCCATCATCTGCGGAAGCATCACATCGGAAAAATGATCGAACGGCGTCTTATCGCGAAAGAAAAAGCTTTCATTGGTCGTCATCGCTTCGACGACCTTTTCGCCAGCCGAGCGGCCAAGCGGTGTCTTCAATTTGGCAACCAGAGCCGAGATCGTATCCAGACCTTCTTGCCGGGCCACCGGCATCAAGCGGCTCTCAATCAAATACTGCTTGTCATTGGACAAGATGAGGCCGGAGCGCTCTTTCAAAAAAGACCGCAGAAAATCGTAATCTGCCGGTGTCATGGGCGCTCCCCTTTCAAAAGCTGGGCGACCTTGCTGGCCAACTGATCGAGCGGAAGAACCGCGCAACAGGCTTTGTTCTGCACCACGGCTTGAGGCATACCCCACACCACCGATGTCGCTTCATCCTGGGCAATCACGCTGCCGCCGGCGTCGCTGATGCGCACCGCACCCTTGCCACCATCATTGCCCATGCCGGTCAGCACCGTCGCCAGGACCGCCGACCCGTAGGCCTCGGCAAGCGAGTCAAACAGAGGATCAACAGCAGGCTTACAGAAATTCACAGGTGGACCATCCGTCAAAGCGATCTTCATGCCATCGGGGCTGTTCTTGACGATCATGTGCTTGCCGCCAGGGGCGACATAAATCTGACCCGGTTTTAGAACCTCGCCGTCTCGACCTTCAGCCGAAGGAAGACCGGCAGCCTTGCCGAGATTCTCAGCAAGGATCGCGGTGAATGTCGCCGGCATGTGCTGGGTGACAACGATCGGCACGCGCTTGGCAGCCGGACCGACGGTTGAAAAGAATTTTGCCAGGGCCTGCGGTCCGCCAGTCGATGAACCGATCGCCAGGATGCGCGGCACGCTGGAAGACCAGCGGCGCATATTGGCCAGCGACACTTCCGACTTGTGCACCAAAGGTGAGGCCGCCGAGCGCTCAATCTTGACCGGAGCATCCGGTCGCGAAATGTGTGGCGAACGTGCAGTCGTCTTTCCGCGTGCACCAAGCGCGCGAACTTTAGCGACAAGATCGCGCCGGAACTCTGGGCTTGTCGAAACTCCGGAATTGCTCTCCGGTTTCGGGACGTAGTCTGCCGCCCCGAGCGACAAGGCCTTGAGCGAAATTTCAGCATTGCGACGGGTCAGTGTCGATGCCATGACGACTTGGATGCCAGGCCGCGCCTTCAGGAGCAGCGGCAGCGCCGTCAGGCCGTCCATCTCCGGCATTTCGATGTCCAGAACCACGACGTCTGGCTCAAGCGCCGTTATCTGCTCAACTGCCAGTTTACCGGTCCGCAACGTACCGACGACCGCAAGCGAGGGATCTTCGTCGATCCACCGCGCCATCAGTCCGCGGGCAACGACGGAATCATCGACAACCATCACACGAACCGGGTCGGTAACAGGTCTTGGTTGGCGAGCGGCGACTGCGGACATGAACGTTAACCTAGAAAGAGGAGCCACACACGATGGCGCGGAGGGGCAGCACGAAATTCAACGAAAGCGGTTCGGCCAGGCGCAAGGAGCGCTAGACTAGGCAAGTCCAACTTCGGCGAATTTGGCCTCGACGATCTCGCGATCGAACGGTTTCATGATGTATTCGTTGGCGCCGGCACGCATCGCCTTAGCGATGTGTGCAACATCATTCTCTGTGGTGCAGAACACCACTTTGGGCACGTTGCCACCGTCTTCAGCGCGGAGCGTCTTCAAAAACTCCAGACCGTCCATGACCGGCATATTCCAATCCAGAAAGATGGAATCGGGCATCGACTGGCGGCAAATCTCCAGCGCTTCCTGACCGTCTGCGGCCTCTTCGACCTGAAACTCCAGGTCCTCGAGGATGCGCCGCGCGACTTTTCGAATGACGCTGGAATCATCAACAACCAGGCAGGTTTTCATTGCGCTGTGTCCTTTCAAGAACCGGTCAGAGCCGCGAGGCAGAGATCATTTAGGCAGCGACGCCGACATTCAATGATTGCAGCACGCTATCGACGTCCAGAATTACCATCAGGGTCCCTTCCAAACGATGAACGCCGGCTGAAATCGCCGCCCATCGTGGATCGAGATTGACCGGATTCGGTTCACGCTCGCCGATCGGCAGGTTCAAGACCTCGCCGACACGGTCGATGATCAGGCCGTAGCTTTCGCCCTTATAGTCGATACCCACGGCCATGCGCTTCACACCCTCGTCCGCCATCGGCAGATCCAGTTTCCAGCGCATATCGATCGCGGTGACGATCCGGCCGCGCAAATTGAGCACGCCGGCGATCTCTTTATTCGACAGCGGCACGGGCGTCATTGCGTCCGGCATGAACACATCGTGCACGCGGCTGATCGGCAGGCCGAACAGCTGATCGGCAATGTAAACGGTCACATACTGGGTGACATCTTTCGACAACACGTCGAGCCCGGAGGCGATACGGCTGTCATCATTGTTTGCATCACGAATGGCGCTCATGCCGCCAACTCCACTTCACTGGTTTGCTCTTTGATCGCGGCAATCAGACCGGTGCGGTCGAATTTCGCGACATAGTCGGAAAAGCCTGCGTCACGACCCTTTTGGATGGCCGCAGGGGTTGCATGCGCCGACATGGCAATGATTGGCGTGTCCGCGTAACGCGCATCCTTGCGCACTTGGGTTGTGAATTCGTAACCGGATAGACCTGGCATCTCGATATCGGAGACGATGGCGTCGAACTGACGTCCCTCTTCGAGCAGTTCCAGTGCTTCTTGCGCATCTTCGCAAGTGGTCACGCTGTAACCGGCGGACCTAAGAACCGGGCCGAGCATGTTGCGGAAGAAGGTTGAGTCATCGACCAGCAGAACATCAAATTTCTCCTGCGCCGAACCGACATCCTTCATCATGAACCAGTCGTCGAATGCCAGCGGCATGAAGTAGCCGACATCGATGACTTCGGTTGCCTTGCCTTTGATGACGGCAGACCCGAGCACACCGGGCTTTTCGGAGGTAACTTCGATGTCGAGAACCTCATCAACGATATCGACGATCTCATCGACCATCAAACCCATCGAGCGATGCTCATCGGCAAAGACCAGCATTGGCTGCGTGCCTTTATCGCGTAGCTGCATGTTGTCGGTGACTTTCACCAACGGCATCAGATTGCCACGGTACTGGACCAGATCACGATCATTGGCGTGCTCGATGGCCTCGGTCTGAATCTCTTCAAGCCGCGTGACCAAGGACAACATGACGGCTTTGGGTTCCTCGCCTCCAGCACGGAAGACCAGAAGTGAAACCGACTGGGCTTCATCGGAGGTCATCACCTTCTCTTCGGTCTGCGCCTGCTCGGCCACTTCGCTGTCGATTGCCGAGCCAATGGCATTGGCGATGCCGTTCGGGTCGAGGATCATGATCACCGAGCCGTCACCGAGAATGGTATTACCGGAGAACATTGCCAAATGACGCAACATTGACGACATCGGTTTGACGACGATTTCTTCGGTGTGGAACACCGCATCGACCACCAGGCCAAAGGTCTGGTTACCGACCTGCATAACCACGATGAAGCCCTCTTCACCGATGTCGCCAGGCTCGTTGGCGGGTTCGGCGCCAAGCAGATGCGAAAGCGGTGAAAGCGGCAGCAACTTGTCGCGCAGACGCAGTACCGGCGTGTTGCGGATCGTCTCGATCTTGTGTTCGGAGTCTTTTTGAGCCCGGACCAGTTCGACCACAGCCAGCTGCGGAATCGCGAAACGCTCACCTGAAGACTCCACGATGAGCGTCGAGACGATGGCCAGTGTCAGCGGGATCTTAATCATCACGACAGTGCCGTGACCTTCCTTACTCTTAAGGTCGATCGTACCGCCAATAGCTTCAATGTTGGTGCGCACCACATCCATGCCGACACCTCGGCCCGAGACGTTCGTCACCTTGGCAGCCGTCGAAAGGCCCGGATGGAAGATCAGCTTATGAATTTGCGTTTCGGACATGCGCTCGATTTCGGCTTCGGTGTAAAGCTCGTTATCGATTGCCTTCTTCTTGAGAAGCTCCGTCGGCAGGCCCTTACCATCATCGGCGATCTCGATGATGATGTGCCCACCTTCATGATAGGCTGAAAGTTTGATCGTGCCCTTTTCCGGCTTTCCGACGGCGGCGCGGTCAGACGGCAATTCAAGACCGTGATCGGCCGAGTTGCGGACCATGTGAGTCAATGGATCTTTGATGAGATCAAGAACCTGACGATCCAATTCGGTCTCGGCACCGACCATCTCAAGGTCGATGTCCTTACCAAGTTCACCGGCGAGATCACGCACAATACGCGGCAGCTTCTGCCACGCATTGCCGATCGGCTGCATGCGCGTCTTCATAACGCCTTCCTGCAGTTCCGCCGTCACATTGGACAGGCGCTGCAGCGGCACTTTGAATTCAGAATCTTCGTGGCGACGGACAATTTCCAACAGCTGGTTGCGGGTCAGCACCAGCTCGGAGACCATCGTCATCAGGTTTTCAAGCGTATCGACCGAAACACGGATAGATTGCGATGCCAGTGACTTCTCGCCATTTGGCTTGGCCTCACCAGATGCCCCCGGCGCAGCCTTCTGGTCACCTTTGGCATCAGCCTTCTTGGCCGGTGCCGGTTTGGCTTCCGCTTTGGGTGCTTCCGCTTTCACCGGTTCAGGTGCAGCGTCAGCCTCAGGTGCCTCAGTGTCAGCTTCTGCGTCACCAGCCTTGGCTTTCACTTCGGCCAGCGCTTCTTCCATCTGCTGTTTGGCAGCGGCTTCGGCGTCATAATCGCTTTCGGTTTCATTGAAGATCCGATCAAGCTCGTCCAGCGGAACTTCGCCAACGCGCACTTCGCGCTCTTCTTCAGGCTCAGGTTCCGGTGCGGGCTCGGGCTCTTCGGCGACCACGTCCTCGGCGGCCGCGGCATCAGTCTCGTCAGCGGCCAGCGCCATGCGCTCAAGTTCGCTGATCAAATCCTGATCGTCGCCAGCCGGCTCGCTTCCGCTTGCTTCCAGATCTGCCAGAATTGCTTTCAAACGATCAATGGAAAGCAGGATAAGGCTGACGCCATCTGTCGTGACCGGGCAACCGTCACGATATTTGCCCATCAGGGTTTCGGCGGCATGCGCCAGGCTTTCCAGTCTCGGCAAACCAAGGAAGCCACAAGTTCCTTTGATCGTATGAACCAGACGGAAGATGTTATCCAAAATCTGAGCGTTGTTGGGATCTTGCTCAAACTTCACCAACTCCACGTCGACAACGTCGAGGCTCTCATTGGTTTCCGTCAAAAATTCTAGAAGCAGGTCATCCATACTCACACCCCTGTTAGGCGCCTCGACAAGCGAAAGGCGGACTTGTGTCTGCGCCTGGACTGAGCCTGCAACGTCTCGAGCCAAGCACTTTCACGTAGGATTGTGAGTGGGAACGGTTAATTTAAACTGAAACCACTCGCCGAGATTGTATCGCCTCGGAAGCAGTCGCCAGCACTTGGTATATTTGTTGGTCAGCCGCGCACGCGCGACGCCAGAATTTCCTTAGCGCGCTGGGCTCAGTTTCGCCTAGATTGGCACCGTTTTGAAGGTGATGGATGTCTCATCCATATCCGGCTCGATGCGCACGCCAACCTCGTCGGCGATCCGAATAAGATGGAAAAGATGCACGTTGCGCGCGTGCACGCCATCAGCAAACCGGCGCGATAATGCGTCTTCGGCGCCTTGAGGGATGATGACCTTCTTTGCTTCGCCGCGCACGACAAACTGGGCCTTGCCGGTCAGGTCGGTGCCGTCGATCGTGATTTCGCCGCCGCGCGGAACCGCATCTTTGGTGAGCGCCAACAGACCCATTGCCAATTTGGCCACAGCCTTTGGCGCAATCACCCGCTCCAAATTCCAGGACAAGATGGTCCGATCATCAGTGATGTAAGGCACGGTCGCGTCTTTCGCTTCGCCCAGATCAACGTCGCCGCCGACATCGCCATAGGCGCCATAGGCAAGGCGCACGAAACTGAGTTTGTGAACCGCTTGCGCCGCCGATTTTTGCATCAGCGTCTGCGCCACTTCCCGCGTTGAGTCATCGTTCGCGGTCGTCCACATTTCCATCGCGCTGGAGGATGCGCCAACCGGCGAGATGATGTCGTGGCACGTCTTGCTCACAATCAATGAGGCCAACTCCATCGGGGTTGGTTCGGGAAAGGCAGACATCGCGGATATTCCTTTGTGACGGCGCACCTGAATATTAGGCCGGACACGAAACGGGCATCACCCCCGCTCGAACCAGTTCCAGACGCTCTCCTTAGAGATCGAATCGGCGCCAGTTTAGCAGTCCAAGGCCGCTGCGAAACGCTTAGCCGTGTTCTTTTGCGTAGGAACGCCCGTCAGGGCGCCAGCGTATCGCGCACAACGGGCCAAGCGGCGTCAGCTTGATCAATCAAGGCAGCGGCTTCTAATAGGAACGCATAGCGCGAGGCTTGATCACGGAACAAAAACACCCGCCCGCCAAGGGCCAGCCAGACGGCCGGGTGCCCGATGGCAACAGCGCCACGAGAAACCATCAGCGCACCATGTCCGCCATAAGCGGGAACGAACCGTTCCGGGTCCTGGACGAAAGCCTCAAGGTTACCTGCGTTAGCAAAACGCCAAACCAATCGATCGCGGACAAGCTCAAATTCGGGAAGGCCTTCACGTGCTTCCCCATCGGCGAGGTAGGCAACTGGGTCAAAGCCAAACAGGGCGACGCGATCGGAAGGATCGGAGATGATCCGCTCATTGGCCATGGCGACTGGTACCGGCGCAACAAGCGCTCCCACCAGCAACGCGACCATCAGGCTTCGCAGGGCGAGGCAGCGCGCAACGATCGTTTGCAAACCAGTCATCGCCTTTTGAACCATTTGTTCACCATGTTGCCTGTATTCTTAAACGGAACGCGAACGAACGGGCCGTTGCCCGTCCCAAAGCCGGCCGCGGCCTTACAATGGTCAAATCTTAGCGCTGATCGTTAAGCGGTCCGTTAAGCCAAACCAGAAAACCGCCGGCAGCTGAGTTAGCCCCACGCGTGCAGCATGAGAGCGCACGTCCCCGGGATAGATTTTGGAAGGAACCGATCATGTCCCTCGCCTTTGCCCTCTCGCCATCCGCCATCGCCACTGCAAGCTGGCGCCGCGTTCAAGGCACGCTGCTTGCCGTTGTGTTAGCTGGTGTTCTGACGCTCATTTCGCCGCTGATGGTTCATGCGCAACAACAATCAGGCGCGGGGAACACATTCTCCTCTCAGGAACTGGTGGATTCCGGGCACGTCTTCTTCGGCAATATGGCCCGCGGCATGGCTGACGTGGTTGAAAGCCTGACCGCCCAATATGGCCAGCCAAACGGCTACATTCTGGGCGAGGAAGCCAGCGCGGCTTTCTTCGGCGGTCTGCGTTATGGCGAAGGCGTGCTCTACACGCGCAACGCTGGCAACCACCGCGTGTATTGGCAAGGTCCATCGATCGGCTTCGATATGGGCGGCGATGGCACCCGCACCATGATCCTGGTCTACAATCTGCCGTCGGTCGACACGATGTATCAGCGCTTTCCAGGCGTCAGCGGATCGGCGTTTCTCGTCGGCGGCTTGTCAGCATCAGCCAACCAATCCGCGCAGGTCGTGGTTGCGCCCATTCGCGCAGGCATAGGCGCCCGCCTTGGCATCAATGTTGGCTATCTGAAGTTCACTCGCCAGCCGACCTGGAACCCGTTTTAACGCGCTTTAACTACTGAAACGGCGCACCGTCATACCGGTTTGCCTGTCGTTAGGGAAAGCATCGGCGCCAAAACCAACAAATTGTGACCACCGTCACGGGACCGTCAGGCTGTTTTGTTAAGCCTGTTGGCCAGTCGGGCCTTGCGTAAAAATCGCCCATGGTTGACAGTAGATTAACAGCGTTTTGGCAGGTGGTAATCCAGTGACAGTAGCCGATATCGTCGTCTTTTTGCTCGGGTTTTTCAGCGCGTGCCTCTTAGGCCTCATAGCCTGTAGGTTGATCTGGGTTCGCGCCGTTCGCCTCACACGCGCACGCCTCGAACGCGACCGACCGGAGACGTTGCGAGCCTTCGAAGCGCGCATCGCTGGCGCCCAAGCACGCGCCGCCATCAGCATCCGCGAATTGGAACGGGCGCTCGACCGAGAGCGGCAAATGTCAGCCCAAGCTCGCCTGATGGCCGACCAGATGACCTCGTCCTCAGCTCTGGCGTTGGCCGAGCGCGACGACACGCAATCTTCGCTGGTGAATTTGAGCGACACGCTGAACACGACCCGGGAACGTCTGCGCGAACATGAAGAGACCCTCATGCGCCGCAATTCCGAACTCGCCGACCTGCGCCGCGACCTGTCCGATGTGCGTCAGGAACTGGCGATGCGCGACGATGATATTGGCCGCCTGACGCAAGAGGCCGAAAGCCTCCGTGCTGAGTTGGCCGCCCATCTGGCCGGCGACGCCGATCCCAGCACCGTCTCACAACTGGCCGAAACCGGCGATGCAGCCGCGATGGCACGCACCCAAATTGAAAACCTGCGGGAGACCGTACGCAGCTTGCGGTCTGAAAAGAATGCTGCCGAAGCGTCAGCTGCCCGTGCTCGACTGTTGCTCGATGCCCGCGACGACAATCAGGCGCTCGCTGCTGCCAAAGCCGATTTCGATGCTGAGCGTGACAGCCTGATGGCGAAAATTTCAGAGCTCGAAACAGAGCTGCGCAACGCGCCCCGCCCCGGTCCGCAGCTGGTGAGCGTTGACGGCGAAGAACTTCCCGTCCCGCCACTTGTGTCACCTGCAGCCAACACCGATACACCACCGACAGATCTCGACAGCTTGCGCGCCTCGATTGATGAGATGACCGCGTCGCTAACAGCAAACGCTGCCATTGAGCTTGATGGTCAGGATCGCATCAACGCGCTGCTCGACGAAGCCGAACAGGATGGCGCCGACAGCAATCTGGTGACCTCACTGGTTGAAGCACGCGACCGCCTGCGTTCGAAGAAGAAGGGCCCCGCCCGTAGTGGCAGCAGCAAGGCCTCGACCAAGGCGCCTGCCAAAACGACCGGCAGCCGAAAGTCGGCAAAATCCACAGCCGGCAAGTCGAAAGACACGTCCGGATCGAAGATCGTCGCTGCGACGGCGTCGGGCGCTACAGCCGAGAAGTCGACCAGCATGCCCCGCGCCAGCGAAAACGACCTTAAGGTCATCTAGCTTTCAAGGCCTTCCGGGTAGGTAACTGCCACACCCAATCCCTCGGCCTATACTTCGGCTTTGCTTGGCCCTTCTTAGACTAACGCCGCTAAGCAACTGCACGAACGGGGTTCGTCCGACTTCCAAAGGTTTGGATTGCGTGAGATGCTCTGACCATTGGCGATCCTGTGATTTGCCAATGGGTGCCTCGGCATCCATCCTCCCTTGAATCTCCTCCAGGTGCCGCAAGGCACCTTTTTTTTGGCGATTGGAGGGCTGGCGCAGGATGAGCGCGATCCGGGCCTGGACTATCGATCAGCCGGTCTGTTCCACCGGCATCCCGTTTTCGTCCAGCGCCACACCAATTTGCGTGCGCAATTGGCCTTCGTTCTGACTGCGCGGTTCCGGCCCGAAATACTCATCGGTACTGACGAAGCGGCGCGGATAGAGGATGCAGTCGGCCATCCTGTTGTAGAGAGCCTTGGCGGACACTGGTTTGGACAGGAAGTGATTGACGCCTAGTTTCGACGAGGCCAGCACGCGGCTGCGCTCGGTGTGCCCTGACAGCATGATGATTGGCACATACGCGCACACAAAGTTCGGCTGACGGATCAGCTTGACCAGCTCCGCACCGTCCAACACCGGCATCACCCAGTCGACAATGATCATGTCGGGCGGCTGCATCTCGATTTTTTCGAGCGCATCGGCACCGTCCTCGGCTTCATGAATACGCCGGGCGCCAAACCCGCGCAGCATGGCCGATACGATCCGGCGCATATAAGCCGAATCGTCGATTACCATGATGTCGAGAGGCGCGACGTCGATGTACATAGGCGCCAAACTAAACGACGCGCATTAAACCAACGGTAAACGAAAGGTGGCCCGAACAAACGTTTTTTAGAAAAAACGCAAACTGAGAAGACGCTCTACGGCCCTAATCGCAAAAGAAAAACACCATCTATGCTGCACCGCATTGACCCGCATGTTCGGATAAGTAACGTCCCCAGCGATTAAACGCCCATGGAGATCACGATGGCTCATTTGCCTACCTATTCCTACGTTTCGCGAGTCGGCCTGCAGGTGGAAACCAACCTGTGCGCGTTGATCGAAGAGGACGCCCTGGCGGGCCTTGAGGTCACCGCCGTTGCCTTCTGGCAAGCGCTTGACGCGCTCGTGCGCGATTTCGCACCACGTAACCGCGCACTTTTGGAAAAACGCGAGGAACTGCAAGCCAAGATCGATACCTGGCACCGCGAACGCAAAGGTCAGCCAATTGACCTGTCCGCTTACAAAGCCTTCCTTAGCGACATCGGCTATTTGGTACCCGAAGGCCCCGATTTCACCGTCGAAACCACCCATGTCGATCCGGAAATCGCCTCGATCCCTGGGCCGCAGCTTGTCGTTCCGATAATGAACGCCCGCTATGCGCTGAACGCTGCCAACGCTCGCTGGGGATCACTTTACGATGCCCTTTACGGAACCGACGCCTTGGGCGATCTGCCAGAGGGCAAAGATTATGATCCGCAGCGTGGCGCGCGCGTCATCGCGTGGGGACGAGCCTTTCTCGACAAAACCATCCCGCTGGAAGTCGGCAGCCATGCTGATGTGGTCACCTATGTTGTCGCCCATGACCGCCTGGTGCCGACGCTCGAAGACGGTACGATCACCGAGTTGAAGGACCCGGAGAAGTTCAAGGGCTTTCATGGTGACCCAATGGCGCCGTCCATGCTGCTCTTCCAGAACAACAGCCTTTATTTCGAGATGTGGTTCGACGCCGAAAACCCGATCGGCAAGACCGACAAGGCCAACATTGCAGGCATCAATCTGGAAGCCGCCGTTTCCACGATCATGGATTGCGAGGATTCGGTTGCCGCTGTCGATGGACCCGACAAGGCGCTCGCATATCGCAATTGGCTCGGCCTGATGAAAGGCGATCTGGAAGAGAAGCTGGAGAAAAACGGCAAGGCAATCACCCGCAAGCTCTATGGCGATTTTGAATACAAAGCGCCAAACGGTGAGCCGTTCATGGTCAAGACGCGCTCGCTGATGCTCGTGCGCAATGTGGGGCATCTGATGACGACGCCTGCCGTTCTTGACGCTGACGGCAACGAAATCCCTGAAGGCATCTTGGATGGTCTTTGCACCGCGATGATCGCAATGCACGACCTCAACAAGGACGGCAGCCACAAAAAGCGCAACTCCACGCAAGGCTCGGTCTACATCGTCAAACCGAAAATGCATGGACCAGACGAAGTTGCCTTCGCCAACGATTTGTTCGGGGCCATCGAAGGCCATCTTGGATTACCGGAGTTCACGCTCAAAATGGGGATCATGGATGAGGAGCGCCGCACCACGGTGAACCTGAAGGAGTGTATCCGTGCCGCAAAGAACCGTGTGGTCTTCATCAACACCGGCTTCCTCGATCGGACGGGCGATGAAATGCACACCTCCATGGAAGCTGGCGCGATGATCCGCAAAGGCGACATGAAGGCGACGCCTTGGATCGCTGCCTATGAGGATCGCAACGTCGATGTGGGCCTGGCCTGTGGTCTGCCCGGCAAAGCGCAAATCGGCAAAGGCATGTGGGCGATGCCTGATCGGATGCACGCCATGCTGGAACAGAAGATCGGCCACCCGAAAGCCGGCGCAACCTGCGCTTGGGTGCCGTCCCCGACCGCCGCGACGCTTCACGCGACGCACTATCATGAGGTCGATGTGAAAGCCCGACAGGCAGAGTTGCGTTCGCGCGCCACCGCAGGCCTTGATGATGTGCTCACCATTCCCTTGGCCGACCGACCCAACTGGCAGCCGGACGAAGTTAAAGATGAGCTTGAAAACAACGCTCAGGGGATCCTGGGTTACGTTGTGCGCTGGGTGAACCAGGGTGTCGGCTGTTCCAAGGTACCCGACATCCATGATGTCGGCTTGATGGAAGATCGCGCGACGCTGCGCATTTCTTCCCAGCACATGGCCAACTGGTTGCATCATGGCGTCGTCAGCGAGGACGAGGTGATGGACGTCATGAAGCGCATGGCCAAAGTGGTCGATCAGCAGAACACCGACGACCCGACGTATACGCCGATGGCGCCCGGCTATGACGGTGTGGCTTTCAGAGCGGCCTGCGATCTGGTCTTCAAGGGCCGCGAGCAGCCGTCGGGCTACACCGAGCCCTTGCTGCACCAGGCACGTTTGGAATTGAAGGCGACAGCCTAGCCCTTCATGGTTGTCATGGCCGGGCGACACGCAAGCGTGTGACCCGGCCATTCAACTTTAAACAGCAACGAACTGCACCGAAGCCTGCTCGTCAAAAACGGATAGTGGGGTTGGATCAACGGCACGCAACACGCTGCCGCCCGATCGCATCAACCGACCCTCATGCTAGATCGTCATCTCGACCCTGTGACGCAACAGGGATCACCGAAGATGGGCCTAAACCGTCTCGCTTTTGCCGCTCCAAGGCAGGCGCCCCTCGATCTCCACCTGAAGGGCGAAGCTGAGGAACGTGCGGATGAGCACGATCCCTCCGAGCAGCAGCACGTTCTCCAATGTCAGCTCAAACGCCACGGTCTTGATGATGTCAGCGGCCACCAAAAACTCCAGCCCAAGCAGGATCGAACGCCCAAGATTGGCCCGCAGCGCTTTGAAGCATTCTTCGTGCGGCGCCTTGCCAAGCCAGCCGCGCAGATAAATGCCAAGCGACACCACCGCACCAATCACGATGGCACCAATGCCCGCGATCTCAATCGCTAGAACGATAATATCAAGCGCGTGTTCGATCATGGGTGCCCCTCGGTGATGGATCGTCACTTCGGAAAAGCACGACGGGCCGGCCCCGTCACCCTCGGGCTAGTCCGAGGGTCCAGTCGGCAGCGATTGAGAAATGGATCCATGTGATAGGCACAGGGACAACGACGGTGAGTGAGATTACTACCGCTCTAGAATGCCCCGGATTTCGCTCATATTCGTGCGAGCCCTCAAGATGTTCTCGCTCATGATCGAGAGATGATCGGGCATCAGCACGCCATCCTCGCGGCCATTGGAGATGACCAGCGGGTCGAGCGCTGCCGCCTCAGCGATATGCTGCTCCATGCGGTCCCAGACGCCGCCAAGATTACGAGAAGCCACAACATCGGCAAAGTCCTCCCGCGCCGCCTGGAGCAGACCGTGATAGGCGAACATTTGGCCCGAGGCTTCCATGAAAAGATTGTCGGCCCGGAAGTCGAACCAGCCGCGATCATTGCCCTCGCCACGCACAAATGTATCGAGCTCAGCGTCATACTGGCGGCCCGTGGAGCGACGCGACAGCTGATCGACTGACGAGCCAATATCGCGGGCAACACGATCCAGGAACTGAATGAGATTGTCGGCACGCGCATCGAACAGCGCATCGCACGCTTCCAGCCGGTCATTGTAGCGCTCGTAAAGCGGGATGGCGTTGGCGTAGAGCCGGGAGGACGGCTGGACCGGCCCAAAGGGACGCTGATCGTCAAACGGGTTGAACCACCAGGTCTGCTCGTCGGTTTGCAAGCGACCACGGGCGGTTTCCAAATCGCTATCGGCGCCCGAGGTTCCGCGCTCACGACCAAGCACATCCACCAGCTCAACGGCGGTGCGGCGCAACGCGATCAACACGCCGGTCTGAAAAGCAGCCTTGTTGTCGAAATAGGGCGTCGCCTCCCACTCAATAAGCCCCAAAATACCCACCTTATACTGCGGCATCGACGGAACCCAAGCGTTGCGGTTCACCATCAAGTCGAGCAGGTAGACCTGCATATCGACGATCTGTGAGCGGTCGCAGGTGCGCGCATCACTTGGCGAGCCATCGACCGTCGCGGTCTCTTCAGTGGCAATCATCGCGTTGGCGCGCAGCACCTCTTGCGGATAGGTCAGCGTATCGCCGCGCGTCCAAAGCACATTCCAGAAAAACGTGATGTTCCAGATAAGGAACAGGATGATGAAGATCAGCAGCCCGCCGCGCCAAAAGATACGGCCCGTGGCGCGAACGCCGCGCATCTTCTCCGGCCCGCCCTCTTCAGGCTTTGGCAAGCGCAGGCGGAACAGCGCGATAAACCCGCGCCACATGGCTTTGATCCAGTCAATTAGGGGGTCGAGCATGTCTCTCGTCCTTCTTGCGCGGGCCTAATGAAGCCCGAAAAACGCTTCGCGCACTTTGGCGCGCATGCGCCAGCGGTCATGGGTGTTGGGCGCATAATGGGTGGTCAGATAGTCCACCGCAAACGCCTTCTGCCGCTCAGTGTAGGTTTCATAGATCGCATAAAAACGGCGTTTGTTGAGAATAAACGTCGAGAGCAGATCGAACGGCAGATGCTCGACAATGATGCGATTGATGTCGCCAGCACCCGGCGCATCGGGCACCGCGCGGCGGAAGTAAAAGCGCTGCTCGGCGGTTAAGCGCCGCTCATAGGCCGATGCTTCTGCCGGTGTATCGAGCAGCCCGCGCATCTGGCTGACCACGCGGAACCTGCGATCGGGATTGAGCTTGGCCATGTTGTCGGCGATCCAGCGCGACAGATACGCGTCGTCAATCATCGGCGTGGCATCAAACTCATGGTCACCCAGCATCAAAAGCTCCGCCACCAGCAGGCGCAGGCGATGCTCCAAAATACCGGACTCTTTCAGCCATCTTGGATTGAATGGCTCCAGCAGGCGTTCTTCCTCAAGATAGGAAAAGAGCACCGGCGTTTCGTGCAACGCGATGATCGACGCACCAAAGGGCTTGGGCTGAAGCTGATCGGGATCGCCGATCATAACAGCACCATCGTCCTTACTGATCACATAGGCGCCACCGAAATGGCTGGTCCAAAAGACGTTCGGCCACTGGAAGGAGAGCTTTTGCGGCAGGAATCCGTTGCGGCGTACATCGCCAACACGGCTGGCACCGGACACGATGGCATCGAGCAGTTTTTGGTCCGCCCAAGCATTCGGCTCCTTCAGGAACCGGTCCATCTGTACC
Organism: Hyphomicrobiales bacterium; assembly: GCA_017642935.1. NCBI lineage: Bacteria > Pseudomonadati > Pseudomonadota > Alphaproteobacteria > Hyphomicrobiales > Hyphomicrobiales bacterium. Next base: position 1,334,681 of record JAEPOK010000002.1, on the reverse strand, counting down.
TTCAGCGTCTGTGCTTCTTCAAGCAGGCCGGTTGGCGTTCGCACCAAAAAGCGCACATCGCGGATGCCGAGCACATCGGCAGGGCGTTCGACATCGAACACAAGGTTCTCGATCTCGCCATAGAGCGCGTCTTTTAGCGTCACCGCGCGGATCATCCGGTCATTGGCCGCAAAGAAGGCACGGATCACCTGCCCATCGGCGGAGAACGAGGTGCGGATCAGCGGCAGATCGGCCTGGTCAGGCGACAGGATAATGAAGCGCCGGTTGATGCCTTCCGGATCGAGATAGCTGGCGTTCTGCATCTCCAGCGCCACTTCGTAGGAATAGCCCGACGCATCGATGTAAAAGTCGGTCAGTTCCGTTTCCGGCAGCCCGAGCGCCTTCAGCGCCGCGTTGTAGCGCGCCACCAAATGGGCGTGATCGACATGCAAAAGCCCACCAAAGCGCAGACCCTCTTCAATGAGACGTTGCACTAGTCGTCCTCTAAGTCGTCGAGGCGTTCAGACGCTTTCTGGCGCACGCGATGGTCGCGCAGCAGCGCTTGAATCGCCGCCTCATCGGACTTGTCGGAGTAGCGGAACTCCGAGTCCGCGTACCGGTTGATCTCCTGCAAGATGAAGTCCATCGAGATCGGTTTTTGCAGGTCCTCAATCATCGCCAGCTTGTCGTCATACCCCTTCTGCAAGAACGCCTCAGGATTCTCGAACCACTCATCCGGCAGTTCGACATCCATCGCACGGTATTTGATGGCATCCGTCACGTTCTTAATCGCACGTCCAGTGAAACGTGGCTCGGCCTCTTTGATCGCATGGAGATAAAGCCCGACATCACGGATCGTCTTCGGCTCCCCATGCTCATCCACAAAGCGCTCCCACACCGCCAGCAAACCATCCTCTTGTGGGCGGTTATGCTGCGCGTAGGATTTCGCCACCGCCTGTTTCAAAGCCTGGTCAGCAAAGAAGTCATCCTGGCCGAGCGGTACGTCATGTTTGTTGCCGAGAAGCAGGTGGAAGATATCGATATAGTCGTTCTCGGTTTGCGGCCCATCCACCAGCCAACGCGCGCCTGCGCGCTGGCGCAAAGCATCGTCCACCTTCTCTGGATAATTGGAAAACATCCCGAAACTGGCGTTACCACGCACAACGGTTTCCGCGCCGGAGAATGCGGCCATCAGGACACCGGTAACCTCTTGTTGTCCCGAGGAACTTTGCCGATCATCGCGCTTGCCGGCCACCTGATCGATGTCGTCAATCGTGCCAAAGCCGATGGCTTGCGGGTCCAAAACCCGGTCAATGAACGCCCGGCAGTTCTGACCTGATTTTCCCTGGTACTCGCTGATCTGATCGATGCCGAAATTCTCGTAAACGAAGGGGTATCCGGCTAGATCGCAATATTCTTTCACAAGACCTGCAGTCATCTGGATCAGCGTCGTTTTGCCAGTGCCCGGAAAGCCATCGCCGACAAAGGTGAAAAGAAACCCTCCCAGCTCGACAAATGGGTTTTTCTGCCGTTCGAAGTCGTAGGCGACAAGCATCTTGGCGAGCTTGATCGCCTGCGCCTTGGCGATGTGGTTGCCGACAACCTCGTGCACCTGCTTGAACTGCATGACCAGCGGCTTGCGGCCTTTCGTCGAGGCTGACCGTTCGAACCCACGCACATGGAAGTCATCGGCTTCCACTGCATAGGTGCGCGCCAGAAACGCCGCCAAGCTGTCGCCCATAATCCGGTGCGCATCGCCTTCAACACGGTCGATCACGTCGGCCATGGCACGCGCGATACGCGGCCCTAGATCTTCATCATCCACCGCATCGGTCGCAGCCTTAGCAACCTGCGCCACCACAAAACTCAACGCGTCGTTGGCCGTGTCATAGCCTGGCTCATCAAGCGCCGTAGGGTCGCCTGCCGGACTGTCGCCTAACGCGTGCAGGAAGTGCGAAGCGGTCACAAACGCCGCCACCAGAGCCCGTGCCCGCACAAGCGAACGAAATTGGCTTTCATCCGCGGCTGAGAGACCGGACGAGCGTTTTTTTTCACCGAGATCAAGATACCCCAGCGGCTCGATGAAAAACTCTGAAACCGTCATCCCGACAGCCAGCGCCCGACGCAGCGACACCAAAATGCCGTGCTCACGCGTCGAAAGCAGTGGATCATCGCCGCCGGACTTACGAAGCGCCACCTCCAAGTTCGCGCGTACCATACGGCGTGGCGCCGAAGCACCGGCGATAGGCGAGACAAAGCGCGTTCTGCCCGGCGCATCGGCGGGACGCGGCAGAGCCTCCTCAACTTGCGCGTTTTCCATCAGGCCAAGCGCTGCCGGATAGGCTTCGACAATCCGCGCTTCGGGAATGCGAACCGAACTCGCTTCGATCATAGAACACTTCCCCTTGCCGCAATGTCGCGGGCGTAAAAGTCTGCAACTTTTACTGACATTGCTCAGATATCCTCAAACAGCTCACCGCCCGGCGAAAGCGAGTGCACGCGCATGCCGCGCATCAGCGTGTCGATCCCACCATCATAGCCAGCCAGTTTTTGATGAGCGCGGTGCGGCAGCAGTGCATGGGCGCGCGAGGCGCTGGCGCCACGCTCTGTGGCCAGCCCATCGGTAGTGTCCACCGCATAGGTTTCGCGGTACCGGGTCGGCGCCAAAAACCAGCTTTTGGTCTCTTCGGTGCCCACAGACATCACCTCATCGACGTGCCAAACAAACATCCAGGCATCCTCGATGGGCAGATCGGCAAACAAGGGCTCAAATGCTGGCGGAACATCCATGAAGATGGGCGAATAAAACGGCCCCAGCGTCCACCGTTTCAGGCGTTTCAGCGCTATCGTGTCGAACGCATCATCGAACTCAATAGCACTGGCCAAAGGCGTAAATCCGGTACCGGAGAACTTGCGCGCCAAAGCTTGCATCTCGGTATGAGGGAAGGCTTGGGGCTGGCGATATTCGAGCCACGCCTGGGTGAACACAGGCCGGTTGGTGCCACCGTCCCAATGATCCCAGGAAATCTGCTTCAACCGCCCCTCATCCTGGGGGTTCAGCGAACGCCCCTCCGGCCAGAATATCGGCAACGCGCCACGCACCGCCTCCTGATAGATGACCCGGCCAATCTCCTGCAATTGCAAGGCGCGTGGCACGCGACGTCGCTCCATCATCTGATCGAGCAGGCGTTCGCGCAGGCTTGCAGAACTTTGCTCCGGCTCTTTGCGCTCTTTCACGTCCCGCGCCAGCGCGATCACATCGGCAAGGATCGGCAAGCCGCTATCATTGCGGTCAACCCGCGCCGGCAGGCCGCCAGCATCACGCTTGTCGAGCAAGCCAAACAGCGCATCAAGGCGCGCGGCCAAATCCACCAACACCGTGTCGGAGGATTGCAGAAGCCCAGCGGTTACCCGCGCCAGTGTCTGGAAATAGACCCGCCGAACATCGGGGGTTGTTTGGTGGATCGCATTCAAAGCTGCGCAGACCTATTCGACATATTTGCCGGATTCGACCTGATCGACGATCTTGCCAAAGCGGCGTGCAAACTCCGCGTTGGCAAGGTCCGCCTTCTGACGAATGTCAGCAGTCCGCTTCATGTAAATCTCATGCGCTTCCATCATGGAAACGATGCGGTTTTCAGAAGAAATGCCAATCTGCGTGATCATGGCCTCGGCCTGCGCATCAGTTTCCCGGCCCACATCATCAATTCGGTGACCAATGTTCTGCTGAGCCGACGTGCGCAGCGATTCCACCAGCGCATCGTACATGATCGTGCGCTGTTCGGTGTCGATGTTGAGCTTGGAGATCAGAGTCTGCTGTGCAGCCTTCTGCTTGGCCAAGCTTTCCACATAGTTGGCGTAGATCGAGCCGTAACGCTCGAAAGACTGCTGCGTGGCCACAAGCTCCTGCTTCTTGGCCGTCGCCTCATTGTAGGTGTTGGCAAGCTCCGCCCGGTCGGCCTGGAGGGCTTTCAACTCTTCGCCGGTCGCATCAGCAATCTTGGCATCAATGGCCGAAATCTGCGGCGCCAACTCGTCAAGCTGTGCATCGGTTTCCTCGATCTGGCGGGCGGTCGTCTGCGCGCGGTCCAGCACATCGGCCTGGGCCGTCTTGGATTTGTCCAGCCGGTCATCGATCACCGCCAACTGCTCTTCCAGCAGACCGCGGATCACTTCGGACTTTTCGATCAGATTGTTGAGGTTGGAGCGAATGTCCGCGTTGCGGATACGGCTCGTTTTCATCTCTTCAGCGCGGCGGCGCGAGAAAATGCCCGTCAGCTTTTCCATGAATGTCGACTCGCTCATCGACTTGAACTCAGAACCAAACGTCTGGGTGATTTCGTCCAGGCCGTAGACAAGCGAGGCAATGTTGCCCTGCAACTTGTCTTCGTTCTCCACCACAGCCTTGAAGTCCTGATCATCGATGTTGACGTCGATCGTTTGCATCTGGCTGTCGCCGAGCACCGTGCCAAGACGCTCATCGATCTTCTCTTGCGTGGAATTGATCTCCTGCACTTGGGCCCGCGTTTGCGCGATGCCGCGCTCCAACTCATCAAACTTTGCGCGTGCCATGCTCTTTCATTCCCTCGTAAGTCCGCTCGCTGCGGTGTGGTAAATCATAATTGGTGACGATTTGCCGGTTTTCACCGACGTCCTTGCGACTTAAGACCAAAGTTGAGCCACATGCTAGACCTTCGCGCGTGGCAACTGTGGCCCACCAGCAACGTTCAGGACCCGCCTCCATGAGCCAGTCGCAAAGCGAGCGAAACCCAAAAGCGGTCGATGTGTGCGTGATCGGCGGCGGCATCAACGGTGCCGGCGTTGCGCGCGATGCTGTCGGACGCGGCTACTCGGTCCTGTTGGTCGAGATGGGCGACATTGCTAGCGCCACATCGAGTTGGTCGACCAAGCTCATCCATGGCGGCCTGCGCTATCTGGAGCACAACGAGTTCAACCTCGTACGCGCCTCGCTCATTGAACGCGCCAGGCTTCTTTCGGTGGCTTCGCACCTGGTTGAGCCGCTGCGGTTCGTGCTGCCGCACGGGTCGGGCATGCGCCCGGCCTGGCTGATCAGGCTTGGCTTGTTTCTCTATGACAATCTGTCGATGACGCGGAAGGTGCCTGGTTCGAAGGGCATCAATCTTGCCGCTGATCCGGCAGGCGATGTCCTGAAACCCGACCTGCGCACGCGCGGCTTCACCTATTATGACTGCCAGGTGGATGATGTGCGCCTGACGCTTGCCAACCTCACTGATGCGGCTGAGCGCGGCGCCACCATTCAGCCGCGCACAAAACTGGTCGAGGCAACCCCCAGCGACGGCCTTTGGAAACTCACCATGGAGCGCCAGAGCGACGGCGCCCGATATCAGATCCACGCCCGTCATGTGGTCAATACGGCCGGCCCATGGGCCGACAAAGTCGCGCATCTGCTCACCGGATCGAACTCACCTATCGGACTTCGTTTGGTGCGCGGTTCGCACATTGTGGTGCGCCGACCGGCTGGCCTCAATGATGCCTACCTCTTCCAACAGCCTGACGAGCGCGTGGTTTTCATCATTCCCTATCAAGGTGAATTTGCGCTGATCGGAACGACGGACGCCGATCATCTTGATCCCGGAGAGGTCCACATATCCGAGGAAGAGACCGACTATCTTTTGAAAGCCGCCAATCTCTATCTGAATACACCGCTCACCCACGACGACATCGCCTGGACCTTTGCCGGCGTACGCCCGCTGCTCGACGATGGGTCGCAAAATGCTCAGGAAGTCACGCGCGACTACAAGATCATCACGGCCAAGCATCTCAAAGCCGGTCTTACCCATGTGTTTGGCGGCAAGCTGACCACCTTCCGCACGCTCTCCCAAAAGGTCGTGGACGATCTGGCAACGGTCACCAGCCCGTCGTCAAACGGCCTGGAAAGCGGTTGGACCGGATACACCGCCTTCGATGATGCCTTTGTTGACGATGTGGCACGCGGTCACGTTTTGGAACAGGTTCAAGCCCAGCTCTCGCAGGCACTCGGCGTCGTCGATGCAGGCGCCCAGGCCGAACGGCTGGTGCGGCTCTATGGACGCTCGGCACAGTCAATCGCTGGCATCATCGGCGCGGGCAAAGAGACGCCACTGACATGCGGCCTCTTTCCAAGCGAGATTGCTCACATGGTGGAGGAGGAATGGGCACGCACGGCCGAGGATGTCCTTTTCCGCCGCTGCAAACTTGGAATCGACCGACCCCAAGAGGCGTTTGACGAGGTGCAGGCCGCGATTGATACCTTGATTGCAAGGCGCGCCGCCGCGTAACACCCAGACACAAGCATGCACTGACCAACGGCGCCGTTAGAGCGCCGACAACCTGATCGGGAGACCCACCATGAGCCTCATCCTCGCCATCGACCAAGGCACCACGTCCGCCCGCGCGCTCGTCTACGACGCCTCCCTGCAGGTGCTCGCCAGCGCCCAAGAAGAGCTGCCGCAGATCTATCCGGCCGATGGCTGGGTGGAACACGATGCCGAGGTCATCTGGTCGTTGGTGCAGTCAACGGTCAAAAGCGCGCTCGACAAGGCCGGCAAGACACCCTCTGACATCGCCGCCATCGGCATCACCAATCAGCGCGAGACGGTTGTGCTCTGGGATCGCACGACCGGCAAACCCATCGGCAACGCCATCGTTTGGCAGGACCGACGGACCGCCGAAACCTGTCGCCGCCTGAAAGCCGATGGCGCTGAGCCAATGGTTCAAGCGCAAACCGGCCTGCTTCTCGACCCGTATTTCTCTGGCTCTAAACTCGCCTGGATGCTTGATCAGGATCGAGGCCTGCGCACCCGGGCGAGCAATGGTGAACTGGCCTTTGGCACTATCGACAGTTTTCTCATCTATCGGCTCACCGGCGGTAAGCGCCATGTGACCGATGCCAGCAACGCCTGCCGCACGCTCCTCTTTGATATCGGAACACAAGAGTGGTCGGATGATCTGTTGAAACTCTTCAACATTCCATCCGCCCTTCTGCCGGAGGTGCTCGACTGCGCTGATGAATTTGGCACGACCGATCCGTCCGTGTTCGGGGCATCCGTTCCGATCCTAGGCTGCGCCGGCGACCAGCACGCCGCGACGATTGGCCAGGCCTGTTTCAAACCCGGCATGGTCAAAGCCACTTATGGCACGGGCCTCTTTGCCGTGCTCAACACGGGTAGCGAGCGCATTCAGTCAAAAAACCGCCTGCTCACCACCCTCGCCTATCGCCTTGATGGAAAACCCACCTACGCGCTGGAAGGATCAGTGTTCATCGCTGGGGCGGCTGTGCAGTGGCTTCGCGACGGATTGAAACTGATCGAGAACGCGCCGCAGGTGAACGATTTGGCCAACAAAGGCGTTCGTGGCGCGATCACGCTGGTTCCGGCCTTTGTCGGGCTCGGCGCGCCATATTGGGACCCCGATGCGCGCGGTGCGATCTACGGCATCACCCGCGATACCGGGCCGGAAGACTTCGCCCACGCGGTGCTGGAAAGTGTTGCCTTCCAAACGCGCGATCTGCTCGACGCCATGGCCCGCGACTGGCCCGAAGGCGAACGCTCGGTGCTGCGCGTCGATGGCGGCATGACGCAATCGGACCTGACATTGCAATTGCTTGCCGACATTCTCGACGCCCCGGTTGAACGCCCTGACGATCTGGAAACTACGGTAAAAGGCGCGGCCTATCTGGCCGGACTCAAAGCCGGGCTTTGCCCGGACCTTGAGACTTTCGCCTCCACCTGGAAGAGGGACGCGGAGTTCACGCCGCATCTCGACGCCGAAACCCGGCAGTTCCACATGGACCGTTGGCACGATGCGGTGAAGCGCACTCTTTCCACGAATTAGTCGCTGAACCGCACCGTCGAGACAATCTGCCAGGTCGCCCGGTCGATCTCTAGGATCACCGGACCGTCCTCACCACGCGCGCTGACAAACAGCGAGCGGTTGTCCACGCTCATGCCATCGACAATGGCACCGGGCACATTTTCCACAACGACTGTGCGCACGTCGCCAGCGGTCAGATTGGGAGGATAGGCAGACACCTGCCCATCGCTCGACGGATCGGCAAGGGAGCGGTAGAGGATGACCCCAAGCACCGCAAAAACACCCAGAAACATGATCCCTGATGAGACCAACGACAGACGCCGCATCTTGTGCGCGACCGCCTCAAGCCGCGGGTCGAGCGGTTCTTCCTCGTCGGGAGACTGGGAAACATTGGGGTTTTGAGACGCCATGAGCGATGAAATCCTGGAAAAAGGTAAGGAAGGCGATGTGCTGCGCCTTCAAGCATCTGACGAGCACCGGGGCAAGCGGCTCGACGCCGCGTTGGCCGCCATATCCGAGGGAACAGGCCTGTCGCGCAGCCGCATCACGGCACTGATCAAGGACGGTCACTGCGTTCTCAACGGTGCGCCACACACTAACCCCGCCGTCAAACTGCGAGGCGGCGAAACCATCGTCCTAACCGTTCCCGAGGCCGAAGATCCGAACCCGCAACCCGAAGCGATCCCGCTGGATATTTTGTTTGAAGATGACACGCTCATCGTGATCAACAAACCAGCAGGTCTGGTCGTCCATCCCGGTGCCGGCAATCCATCCGGTACTCTGGTCAACGCGTTGCTGCATCATTGCGGTGATAGCCTGTCAGGCATTGGCGGCGTCAAGCGACCGGGGCTTGTCCATCGCCTGGACAAGGATACCTCTGGCGTCATGGTCGTGGCCAAGACCGACCAGGCGCACCAACACCTTTCAGCGCAGTTCGCCGACCATGGCCGCACCAACGATCTGGAACGGATTTACACCGCCTTTGTCTGGGGCGGCACCAAAGCGCAGTTCACCATCGATGCGCCAATCGGTCGGGACCGGGCCAACCGGCTGAAAATGGCCGTCTCCAAACGTCCAGACGCCCGCGAAGCCATCACTCATGGTCAGAGACTGGCGAGCTTTGGCGATTCAGACAATCCCGCCATCACCAAGATCGCCTGCCGCCTGGAAACCGGTCGTACCCACCAAATCCGGGTGCACATGGCGCATATCGGCCATGGTGTGGTTGGCGACCCGGACTATGGACGCGGCGGTCGCACGCGCGCCAACCGCTTCGAAGAACCCGTCAGACAGGCGATATTGGCCTTCCCCAGGCAGGCTCTGCAGGCCAAAACACTGCAGTTCACCCACCCGACAAGCGGTGAAATCATGCGCTTCGAAGTGGAATTAGACAAGCAATTACAAGAACTTGAGGCTTTGCTCACCGCACCGTGAACAAACTGTAATGCAACCAGCCCCTGTTTTGGCCAAATCAATACCTATATCCAACGTTCAAAATGGGGTCGCTTTATCAAAAAGGGCCCGCTTTTCTCTCGCCTCTATCGGGAGAGACTAAAAAGGGAGCGTGCAGTCAAACATGGCACAATCAGTTTCCACCCTACCGTCCATTGATGGTGGTCTTTCCGGCTACCTCACCGAAATCCGTAAATTTCCAATGCTTGAGCCGGACCAAGAGTTCATGCTGGCCAAGCGCTTTGTCGAACACCAAGACGCCAACGCCGCCCACAAGCTGGTGACCAGCCATCTGCGGCTCGTCGCCAAGATCGCCATGGGCTATCGCGGATACGGCTTGCCGATCGGCGAAGTCGTGTCGGAGGGCAATGTCGGCCTCATGCAGGCGGTCAAACGGTTTGACCCGGACAAGGGCTTCCGCTTGGCGACCTATGCCATGTGGTGGATCAAAGCCTCGATCCAAGAGTACATTCTGCGCTCTTGGAGCCTTGTCAAAATGGGAACCACAGCCAATCAGAAACGGCTGTTCTTCAACCTGCGCAAGGTGAAGGGCAAAATCTCTGCGCTTGAAGAGGGCGATCTGAAGCCCGAGCAGGTGGCAGAAATCGCCAACCGACTGAACGTGTCGGAAGATGAGGTGATTTCGATGAACCGTCGGCTCGGCGGCGACACCTCGCTCAACGCCACGGTGCGGCAGGACTCCGAGAGCCTGGAATGGCAAGACTGGTTGGTGGATGACTCCGACAGCCAGGAAGTCATGCTGATCGACAGCGAAGAAAAGGACAACCGCCGCGCGATGCTGCGTGAGTCCCTGGACGTGCTCAACGATCGCGAACGCCGCATCTTTGAAATGCGCCGCCTGTCGGATGATCCGATGACGCTTGAGGAACTGTCTCAGGAGTTCGGTGTCAGCCGCGAGCGCGTACGTCAGATCGAAGTGCGAGCGTTCGAGAAGGTTCAGGAAGCCGTTGTCGCCGCCTCAGCCATGCTGGAAGAAGGCGGCATGGACGCACGGTAGCGCCCAACCCAGCAATAACCGCACCCTCAAATGCCGCTCGACATTCCTTGGAATATCGGGCGGCCTTTTTTTCGCGCTATCGGTTCAGCATGGCGATGACGGTGTAGTGACAGGATCGTAGGTGCTCAACTGCTTGGCCGATGCACCGCCCTTCATCTTGTTGCAAGGGTAGTCAAATCCTGGCCCTGTCACGTCTGGGTTGTTGCCATTGGGGCCAGGGAGTAAGTCAGATGGCAGCGTGTCGATGCTTGGCAGCTCCGTCAGTGTGACTCCGTTGACCGTGCGGGTGGTGCCGACAGAAGGCAGCTCAATCGATGCGATGATCTGCGATTGGACTGCCCCAGGCACAGGCGCAGGACCGATCGGCGGTGCACCACGGGCCGGGACAAACACGCCAAACCCTTGGCGCCGAATTTCCACCGATCCGCCAGCCGTTTGAACAATTACCCGTCCACGCTGCGTAATCCCACCATAGCTTGTCGAGGGTCCGCGCAAGACGACGAAGACGGCGATCGCAGGATCAACCACCGTTCCCGGCGGGATCATACCAGCCGCCTGTGCCAACGCGACGGCCTCCGCCCCGACGACCACATCAAACGTTGTCCCTCGTGATCCAATGGTCGCCGAGGGCGTTTCAATGGACACGTTCTGCGGTGCAATGGCGCCGACACCACCGGAGACAAACCGCAAAAAACCTTGAGTTGATCGGGCTGCAATCTCACCAACCGAGCGATCAGGGTCATAGACAAATCGATCGATCACCAGATCGTTGCTCTCGCCGATCGTGAACACGCTCTCGTCGAGCAACAGCACCTGCATTCCCGATTGGCGTTGCGTCACGACGCGATCGCCCAGAAGCATCGCCTCGCCACCCGACGGCGCGCGCGCCGCGCCGCCTGACTGCACCTGGACTGAACCGCGGACGGCGGCAGCCACGCCAACCTGCGACTGTTGCGACTGCACCGGCGCGACGACGGCAATCAGCAAAGCGCCGACAAGACCGATGAACGCAAACAGCGTCATGGGATGCTGGATCGCCTCAGTGATCGTTCTGCGCGTCATCGTTTTGCGCCTCGTCATAGGGAGAACCGGCGGGCGAAGGAAAGCCCTACGGTCCAGTTATCACTGTCATAGACAGGGATGTTCGAGTCATTGATTTCGTAGCGGCCAAAGGTCTCCAACGACCATCCGCTCGCCCACCTGCGGTCGCCATCAACGCCGAGATGATCGAAGATCAAATTAAACGGCGCAGCAACGGCCACATCGAAAGTGTAGCGCCGTTCATCGCGCGCCACTGTGGCGGGGATCACATTGGGGTTGATCGCATCGTAGGAGACGTCCCGCACCGACCCGCCCAATCGTACTTGGTAGCCCGATGCATTGCGGTACCGCACCGAAAGTCCGCCGCCATAAGCATCGTAACTGAACCAGGCGCTTCCCGCATCCTTGGTGGCGTAAAGCGCGTGGGCCGTGACGTCCCAACTATCAGTGATGCGATAGGTGATCGAAGGCGTGCCGGAGAACTCCCAGCCATCGCCATCACCGACATTGGTGGTCGAGAAGAGGTTCACATCAGCGCGGTCATGCGCCGCTTCCACCCGCACGCTCGCCGACACGCGATCGGACACATCAACGATGAGCTGCGCACGTCCGCCCAACCGGCTGCCATAAAAGTGACCGCCGACGAACTCAGCCTGCGCCAAGGCCATCAGATCAAAAAAAGCAAAACCCAGATCGATGCGCGGACCGGCCGCAAGGCGCGCATAGGAATGGCCACGCGAGTCATCGACATGCGCGCGAGCAAAGCCATGGCCTTCGACGCGCAAACTGTGGCCTTCGCCGCCCAGCGGAAGTTCGCCGACGAACTGCAGTTCGCCGAACCCACCAAAGGCGCCTTCCGCCGGAAAGGCAAAATTTTGGCCGCCGAGGGTGAAGGTGCCGGGTCGTTGTCCCGGGTTGCTGTCATAGACCGCGCCGAACCGGATAACCCCGTCCAGTGTCGCCGCCGATGGATCGGCGCGAACCTCGGCCGCCAAACGCGCCGCCTCAGCCCGATCATCTGGCGAGAGCGGCCGGTTTTCCAGATAGGCCAAGTCACTGGCTGCGCCAGCATGATCACCCAACCGCAGGAAAACTGCCGCGCGGACCAGCCGCGCTTCGTCGAAGTTCGGGTTTTGCAGAAGAATGCGCTGCAGCGTGACGGAGGCCGCTTCGAAGTCGCTCTCGGCTAGCTGCGCCTCTAGCAGATCAACATTTCGCTGCAGATCGTCGGGGTTGGCAAGCACAGCATCATAGGCCGCTTGCACGCGCGCACTGGACGCAAAACCATCGGCGGGCAGAAGCATGGCAAGGCCGATAGCCAAGCAACACGCCAGCACCAAACGGTCGAGCACTCCACCCACGATACGCATCCATCTCACCCCGAAAAGGCCAGGCCAATGACGCGCGCCCCACCACCGTAACGTGTCGCAAGCCCTGATTTAACCTTTTGGTAAGAAATGGACGTACGGGCAAGTACCCGGTAGCCAGTTGACCCGTTCTCTGCTCGGAAAACCGCAGGACTGTTGCCGATTCAGCGCACAGCAAGGGCCCGAAGGCGAAAAGCCAGGCAATTGTGCCGCTCGGACAATCGGCTGGACGAAACGCGCGTTTGGCCGCTAACGATAGGCCATGCAGCGCCTTGCCCGCCTTCTCGTCCCCATCATTCTTGGATTGGGCTGTCTCAGCGGAGGCCTTGTGATCCGGGCGGCAGACCCTGGCTTTGTCCAAATTGTTCGCGAGCGCGTCTTCGATCTCTACCAACGCGTCGATCCGCCGACACTCGGCGCCGAGGTGCCGGTGCGGATTATCGACGTCGATGACGCGTCTTTGGCTGCGCTCGGCCAATGGCCGTGGCCGCGGACCCTCCTAGCCGACATGGTGGACACGTTGCGCGATGCCGGTGCAGCCGTGATCGCCTTCGACATGCTGTTTCCCGAGCCCGATCGCACAAGTCCTTTGCGCGCTGTCGAAGGCCTGGCACTACCGGGTGAACTGGCAAACGAGTTGCGGTCTGCGCTTACGGGCCTGCCCACCAATGATGAGGTTTTTGCAGGCGCGTTGCAGGCCTCACCAAGCGTAATGGGTGTCGCGACGGCGCAAACAGGATCTGAGTTCCAGCCGATTGCCGGCCTGGCAATGGTGGGCCCGACGCCCGCTGACGCCCTTACCGGAACCAACGCGGTCGTCGGCAACTTGGCAATCCTGGAAAGAGCCGTCCAAGGCCTTGGTGGCATCCATGTCTCGGCACGCGATGATGATGCTGTCGTCCGCCGCATCCCCGCGCTGACAAGGGTGGGCGATGGCGATGAGCAATCAATGCTACCCAGCTTGTTCATCGAAGCGCTGCGGGTTGCGCAAGGCGCTCAGAGCCTGCTTGTGCGCACCAATCCTTCACCCACCGCGCCGGAAATCGGCATTCCTCAAGACTTGCGGGTCGGCGCTTTGACGGCACCGCTGACCGCCGATGGCACCTATCGCATCCGCTATGGCACCCTCGATCCCACCCTCACCCTTCCAGCCGCCGAAGTGCTCGCCGCTCGATCCGATCCATCAGAACTTGCCTCGCGCTTGGGCGGCACCATTGTGCTTGTCGGGACCTCCGCGCCCGGCCTGTTTGATCTGCGTGCCACCCCACTTGGCACCATTGTACCTGGCGTCACCATGCACGCGCAGGCCATCGCCAATGTCGTTGCTGGTACCCATCTTGCCCGGCCGGATTGGACCGTGGGCCTGGAACTCACTTTGATGGCCATCGCAGGATTGATCGTGATCGCCGCGGCCCTGGCACTTCGCCCGATCGGCGCTGCCCTGATCGCCGTCCTAACGCTCATCGCACTTGGCGCCGGCTCCTGGTGGGCGTTCTCCGCTAGGCTGATGCTTGTCGACGCCAGCTTCCCCATCGCGCTGACTTTGTTGACCTTTGGTGCGGTCACCGTGCCCGTTCTGATCGGGACCGATCAACGCCAACGGTTCATACGCAACGCCTTTGCCCACTATCTCGCTGAACCGGTCTTGGCGCGTCTGGAGAGCGATCCGAGCGCCCTGAAACTCGACGGCGAACGGCGCACCGTCACCGTGCTCTTTATGGACATTCGCGGCTTTACTTCGCGCTCCGAAACCATGGAACCCACCCAGGCCGTTGATCTGCTCAACAGCTTGCTGGAACCCTTGTCCGAAGCGGTGCTTGCCGAGGAAGGCACGATCGACAAGTTCATGGGCGATGGGATGATGGCATTTTGGAACGCCCCACTTGATCAGGACGACCACGCCGCACGCGCCGTGCGCGCAGGCCTCGCGATGGTCGACGCAATCCAGCATTACAATGCCAGTCAGGCGCAAGGAGCCGAGCCACTCGCTATGGGCGTTGGCATCCACACCGGCGAAGCTTTTGTCGGTAACATGGGCTCGAAGCGACGCTTTGCCTATTCAGCCATCGGCGACAGCGTGAATCTCGCCGCCCGGGTCGAAACACTCACCGGCACGCTCAACCGCACCATCCTGATCACCGATCAAACGCGGCAGGACGCCTTGTCGTACGATCCCAGCTTGGGCGACTTGTTGGAAGGCGCAGGTGACCACCTCGTCAAAGGCCGCCGTCAGCCAGTCACCGTCCACGTCGTCAAAATGGCGAACCAATGAACCCTAATTCGACCAGGCGTTCAGCGCCTGCTGGAACACGGCCACACCGTCATTGCCTTTTTCGAAGGTGATGATGGCCCGGCGATTGTCGTCGTAAAGGATCGGCAAATCGAACCAGCGACCATCGCGGAGCAGTGGAACATTGACCGCTTGATCGGCTTCACCGGCTGCCAGAGCCTGCCAGAAAACACCCTCGCCAAGATCGACGATGGCGCCGCGAAGCGGATCGCCACCAGACTGTTCCTGCGGCTTCACGACAACACCGACCAACTCGGCGATGCTTGTCGCGGGGAACGCTTCGGACAGTTCAAAATCAAACTCGATCAAGTGGGTCGCAGGCAGGGCATCATCAAGATTGCGGCTGATGCGCATGTTCATGAGAATGCCGCGCGCCGGCACTTCGATCGTGCCGAGGATTGCCGGATTGTCACCTTCTTCCAGGCGCCATACGGCACGGCCAGGCGCCGTGAAGCCGTCAGCATCAGGCGTCAAACCTTCCTCATAAAGGATCGCAGTTTGCGCAACTGGTAGACCTGACCCAGTCGGCTCGGTGCTGGCCACTTCAGGCGTTGTGCTCGGCGTCTCCGCCGGCACTTGTTCAACCGTTCCCTGGTTGTCGGGCAAAAGGCGTTCGCTGGAACGCGTTGGGTCGGACCCTACGGTGCGAACCTCCGGCGCTTCTTCAAGCGGCTCTTCGGCGATGACCGCAACCTCCTCGCCAGGTTCATCCTGCGTCAAATAGGGGTCGAGCAAGCCGAGCTGCCAGGCGGCAATGCCGCCGCCTGCAACAACCAAAAGACCAATCACGCCAACCAGCATGCCGGCCATGCCGCTGCGTTTCTTGGCGGGCTTGGTTTCAGGCTGGCTGCGCTCAGGTTCAAAATCAGGCAGATCGGCCGCTGCCGGTTCGTCAACAGTCACCGGCTGCGGATCGTCAAACGTCGGTGGCGGATCGAACCGTGGTCCTTCGGCAGCCGCAGGCACAGCAACAGCTGGTGTGGCGGCCGACGGAGCCGTAGGCGGCGAGACCGGTGCTGCAGGTGTTACTGGCGCAGGCTGCGCAGGAGGCCGAGCAGGCGGTCTGGCTGGCGTGGGCGCAATGCCTGGCGTGGTCGGCGGTGGCGCAACCGGTGTTGCCCGCGAGACCGGTGCTGGCCGCGCCGGCGGTGTTGGCGCAGGCGTGGCAGGTGTTGCCACTGGCGGCGTGGCGGGTGCGGACGGTGCAGCAGCCGGGGCGCCTGGTAAAATACCACCATTGGCAGCCACATCAGCTTCAACCTTGCGGATGGCCGATTCAAGCGCAAGTCGTTGGCGCGAAATGTCTTCCGGAGGAAGCGGCGGTTCAAAGCCGGTTAACTGACGGACAAGCGCCTGCCGCGCACGCTCATAAATCTTGCGACGCTCTTCGCCCGGCGCACCAGGCCGTGAAGCCAGCGCCTTGCGCAGAATTGCATCAAAATCTGCCATACTCACACCAATCTAGAAGCGTGCCGCCACCTGCGCGAATACCCGTCACGCGCACCTCTCCCGGCCAGTAATGCCCAATGAACACAGTGCCGGTCAATGGCTTGCACGCGGACAATCTGCCAGATCAATGGCTTAGCACATCAAAGCCGACCACATTGTTAAGGACGCAGCCCGACACAATACCGTTTAATCCTTAAAAGGGTCGTGGACCAAAATTGTGTCATCGCGCTGTGGGCTGGTCGAAAGCAGCGCCACCGGCGCGTCGATCAGCTCTTCGACAAGACGCACATATTTCACCGCCTGGGCCGGCAAATCAGCCCAGCTGCGCGCGCCTGCCGTCGTGTCGGACCAGCCTTCCATGCGCGTGTAAACCGGCTTGGCCCGAGCCTGTTGGCCCTGGCTGGCTGGCAGATAGTTGATCACCTCGCCGTCCACCTCATAGCCGGTGCAGATCATCAACTCGTCCATGCCGTCGAGCACATCGAGTTTTGTAAGCGCGATGCCGGTAATGCCGGATGTCTTAACCGTCTGGCGCACCAGCACGGCATCGAACCAGCCGCAACGACGCTTGCGCCCGGTCACGACACCAAACTCATGGCCCTTGGTGCCAAGAAATTCGCCGATCTCGTTGAGCTGCTCGGTTGGGAAAGGCCCCTCGCCCACCCGAGTGGTGTACGCCTTGGTGATGCCAAGCACATAGTCAATCCCGCCTGGACCAATGCCCGAGCCGGTCGCGGCCTGGCCTGACACGGTGTTGGAGGAGGTGACAAACGGATAGGTGCCGTGGTCGATGTCTAGCAACGCGCCCTGCGCGCCTTCGAACAGGATGCGTGAACCTTTGGCACGGTGCTCATCCAGCACCTGCCAAACCCGATCAATAAAAGGCGTTATCTTGTCGGCAACCTGCAGCAACTCATCGAGCACAGCCTGCGCCTGAATCTCCGGCGCTTCCAGCCCGCGCCGCAGCGCGTTGTGGTGGGCGAGCAGGCGGTCGATCTTGGCCGGCAACGTAGCTGGATTGGCCAAATCCATCACGCGGATCGCCCGACGGCCAACCTTGTCCTCATAGGCGGGGCCGATGCCACGCCCCGTGGTGCCGATCTTCGTGCCGGTTTGCGTGGCAGCGCTTTCGCGCATGCCGTCCAGCTCACGATGCAGCGACAGGATTAGTGTGGCGTTATCGGCGATGCGCAGCCGCTCTGGCGTGATCGCAACGCCCTGATCTTCAAGCGTCGCGATTTCTTTGACCAGATGGTGCGGATCGATGACCACACCATTGCCGATCAGCGACAACGTACCCTTGCGCACAATGCCTGACGGCAAAAGCGACAGCTTGTAGACGGTCTCGCCAACAACAAGCGTATGACCGGCATTGTGCCCGCCCTGGTATCGCACCACCACATCGGCACGCTCCGACAGCCAGTCGACGATCTTACCCTTGCCCTCGTCGCCCCACTGCGAGCCGACCACCACCACATTTGCCATTCTCATCCATTCCCGTTTTTGGCGCACGTCTGTTTGTGCCAAACACAAAGGCGCCCCGCATGATGATTGAAGGCTCAACCGACCACCGGGGCGTTCGCTTTCCCTTAGCACATCTTCAGAGGATGCAAGCCCCTACCAAGGCGAATGCACGCCCGCGTCCACCGACGCCTTGCGCCGCGATGCCAAAACGTGTTGGTGCGGGCATGAAATTCTTCGACCGCCCCTACCTGTTGCTCACACTGACCACACTGTTTTGGGCTGGCAACGCCATCGCCGGCAAGTTGGCGGCCGGGGTGATTCCCCCATTCACGCTGACCTTTGTGCGTTGGACATTGGTGGTCTCCATTGTCTATGTGGTCGCCCGCCCACACCTTGCTGCGCACCGCGACACGATCCGCAAGCACGGTCTGTTCGTGGCGTTTTTGGGCGTGCTCGGGTTTTCTTTTTTCAACTTTGCGCTTTACGGCGCGCTCAACTTCACCAGCGCGCTCAACGTCTCCATCGAACAATCGGCCTTCCCTTCGGTCGTGATGCTGCTCATGTTCATCATCTACCGCGAGCGCATCAGTGCGCTTCAAGGGTTGGGCGTTTTGCTCTCCGTGATCGGCATCCTGATCACCGTGAGCCAAGGCAGCCTTAGCCGGTTGATGGCGCTGGAATTCAACATCGGCGACGTCATCATGATGATCGGCGTCTTTGTCTATTCGCTCTACTCAATTCTGTTGCGCTACAAACCGCAGCTGCCCTGGCAAGTGTTCATGCTTCTGATGGCCATTGGCGCGACGGTCACGGCATTCCCCTTGGCGGTCTGGGAGGTGTCCCAAGGCGTCTACCCGCAGGCGAGTTGGAAGGTGCCGGCCTTGCTTGCCTACATCGTCATCTTTCCCTCACTGCTGTCCCAGGTGTTCTGGGTGCGCGGCGTGGAACTGATCGGACCAAGCCGCGCCAGCGTGTTCATCAATCTGGTGCCGGTGTTCGGATCGGGCCTTGCCGTCCTCATCATCGGCGAGGCCTTTGCCAGCTATCACGCGGCTGGCATTGTGTTTGTGGTCAGCGGTGTCATGCTGGCCGAGTGGGCCGGCAAACGCCGTGCCGACCGCATCGCTGCACAAACCACGCCTGAGTCCGTTCCCAAATAGTGCCACCAACACGCCATGGCGAAGCTCTACTTTCACTATTCAACGATGAACGCTGGCAAGTCGACGATGCTCTTGCAGGCGGCCTACAACTATGCCGAACGGGGCATGACGACGGTCTTGCTGACGGCACAGCTCGACCAAAGGGCTGGAGAAGGCGTGATCGGCTCACGCATCGGCATCAAGGCCTCGGCCGACACCTACACGCGTGAAACAGACCTTTACGAGTTCACCGTCAGTCACCTGGCGAGCCTCGCCAAGAGCGGCGATGAACGCCCCGCGTGCATCCTGGTAGATGAGGCCCAGTTTCTGACCGAGGAACAGGTTTGGCAGCTGGCCCGCATCGTTGACGACATCAAAATTCCTGTCATGGCCTATGGCCTGCGGGTCGACTTTGCCGGCCAACTCTTCCCTGGTTCAAAAGCCCTGCTGGCGCTTGCCGACGAACTGCGGGAAGTGCGCACCATTTGCTGGTGCGGGTCGAAGGCCACCATGGTTGTGCGCGTCGGCGAAGACGGCAAAGCAGTCACCGGCGGCGCGCAGGTCGAGATCGGCGGCAATGACCGCTATATCTCGCTCTGCCGCAAGCATTGGCGCCACGCGATCAATGAAGCCCAGGGCGGTTCGATCAAGCCGATTGACCCCGTTCACGGCACCTTCCGTCCCGACGACGAGGATGGCAAGCCAGACAGCTCACAGCGCTAGGCTTGCCGTGACTTGGCCAACAGGATGCCTTGTGGACGGCCAATGCGGTTGATGACATCTCCCGCGCACCACCATATGACCGGTCGAAGCCGAAAAGGGCGAAACCGACTGGTTGTCCAGTCTGCCGGATATGCAGTTGGCTACTGGGGTTCGATTTCTTCTTCCTCAACAATATTTGGTTCGGGCGGCGCCGGTGAAGAAGGCTCAGGAGAATCCTCGTTATCGTCGTCTTGGCAGGTGAGCCAGGTATGGGCGATGTTGCCCGAGAAAAGATCGATCACAGGGTCAGGTGTGCCCTGACAAACGTAGCAGGCGCTGCGGCATTGATAGGGTTCGCTCAGGTTCAAAACCTGTCCGCCAGCAATCTGGCAATTGAAAGCAAAACGCTCACAATAGGCAGCGTTTCCAGCGCAAACAGGCGCACCGAGCTCGGCATCGGCGAGTGTACGTGAACAGACACCTAGGTTCTGAGCATGCGCTGAGGCGAAAGTGACAACCATAAGCGCGGTCACAGACAACCCTTTGGTGATCTTTCTAGCGGTCATTTCAACCATCGGTTCGGTTACGCAAAAGGCGCCGAAACCTAACAGAGTGTGAATTGCATTGCAGAGTAAGAAGTTAGTAACCTTAATTCACCCATTTCCTAGTCAGTGATTATTAGCCGCTGCTCTCAGCCCAGCGGCAGGTTGTTAGCGGGTGTTCTGTCAACGACGGCGTTAGAAATGGCAGGCAACGGGCCAGCGAGATGGCGTGAGACAACGTTCGCGCCAATTGACCGCAACGGCGCAAAACGGGTGGTACCGGCGATGAAAGGCGACTAGAGGTCGGCCAACCTTCTGCAACTGCCGGACGCCAATGCCTGCTACCACCCAAAAAACCATGTCGACGACCGCCTGGCTGCTGCTGCTGTTGCTTGCCTCCCTGTGGGGCAGTTCCTTCGTCTTCAGCAAAGTGGCCGTCGCTGAAATCCCACCGCTGACACTGGTCCTGCTGCGCGTCTCCTTGGCCGCGACCACGCTGCACATTGCCTGTCTGGTCATGGGCGTACGCTTGGCGACCACGCGCAGGGCCTGGGGCGCCTATTTCCTGATGGGGGCGCTCAACAATGTGCTGGCCTTCTCGCTGATCTTCTGGGGCCAGCAGTTCATTGAGGCCTCGCTCTCGTCGATCCTGAACGCAGCCACTCCCTTTTTCACCGTGCTGATCGCCGGGCTGGTCCTGGCCGACGAACGCTTTACGGTGACAAAAATCATCGGCCTCATGATCGGATTTGCTGGCGTGGTGTTGGTGATCGGACCGCGCCACTTGCTCGGCCTCGGCGATCATTTGCTGGCCGAACTGGCGATCATCGGTGCATCGATCGCCTATGGATTGTCCGGCGTGTTCGGACGGCGTTTTGCCGCCGAAAACCCGATGGCAACCGCGACCGGTCAGCTCACCGCCGCCTCGGTCATGATGGTGCCGCTGGCCTTCCTCGTCGAGAGCCCGCTTGAGATCGGCGTGCCCTCCCCGCCGGTCGTGTTTTCGGTGCTGGCGCTGGCGATTGTCTCCACCGCACTCGCCTACATGCTGTTTTTTCAGATTTTGAAGACCGCCGGCGCAACCAACACATCGCTTGTAACGCTGCTGGTGCCGGTGTTCACGGTGCTCATCGCCGTGCCGGTTCTCGGCGATACGATGGATGCGCTGAAACTGCTTGGGCTAACGGTGATCGGCGTTGGGCTGATGGTTCTGGACGGGCGGCCCCTACGCTACGTGCGCAAGCGCCTGGCGCGGGATTGAACAAAAAAAGCCTCGGATCGCCTCAGGCGTCCGGGGCTTTTGGGATCTAATTTCGCTGGTTAAAAACTCAGCCGCTTGGCCTGAACCACATTTTCCAGCTCTTCGATTTTCTTGAGCACATCATCACTCACCGGCTCATCGACCTGGACAAGCGCGATGGCATCATCGCCTTTTTCGGCACGACCGAGATTAAACGTCGCGATGTTGATGTTCTCCGCACCCAACAGCGTGCCCAAGCGACCGATAAAGCCCGGCTTGTCGTTGTTGGTTACGTAAAGCATGTGCTCGCCGAACTCGCCTTCCATGTTGATCCCTTTGATCTGGATGAGTCGCGGCTTGCCGTCGGCAAACACGGTGCCGGCAACCGAGCGTTTCTGGCGCTCTGTGGTGACTGTCAGGCGCATATAGGTCTCATAGGCGCCCTCCTGACCACGCTTGGTTTCTTCCAGCGCGATGCCGCGCTCTTTGGCCATCGCTGGGGCCGAAACCACGTTGACGGTGGAAAGCAGCGGACGCAGAACGCCAGCCAGCGCAGCCGAGGAAAGCGCTTGGGTGTTAAGCTCGGCAATGTCCCCGGCGTACTCAATGGTGATACCTTCAATCGCGGTTTCCGTCAGCTGACCGGCAAACGAGCCAACCAACTCAGCAAGCTTGACGAACGGTGCCAAGCGCGGCGCCTCTTCAGCAGAGATCGACGGCGAGTTGAGCGCATTGGTGACCGCACCAGTGGTCAGGTAATCGGCCATCTGCTCGGCCACCTGAAGCGCGACATTCTCCTGCGCCTCGGTGGTGGCTGCGCCCAGATGTGGCGTGCAAACAAGGTTCGGCGCTCCAAACAGCACATTGTCGGTGGCAGGTTCTTCGGCAAAAACGTCCATGGCAGCACCGGCCACGTGGCCGGAGTCGAGCGCAGCGCGCAACGCGTTCTCATCGACCAGGCCGCCGCGGGCACAGTTGATGATGCGCACGCCTTTTTTCATCTTGTTGATGGCATCGGCGGAAAGGATGTTCGCCGTTTTGTCGGTTTTTGGCACGTGCAGCGTAATGAAGTCGGCACGGGCCAGAAGCTCATCCAACTCAACCTTGTCGACGCCAAGCTCCACGGCACGCTCTTCGGTGAGGAAGGGGTCATAGGCCACGACACGCATTTTAAGGCCAATCGCGCGATCCGCGACAATGGAGCCGATATTGCCGCAGCCAATCAAACCGAGCGTCTTGCCAGTGACCTCCACGCCCATGAATTTTGATTTCTCCCACTTGCCAGCCTGCGTCGAGTTATCGGCGGCAGGGATCTGACGGGCACAGGCCAGCATCATCGAAATCGAATGCTCGGCGGTCGTGATGGAATTGCCGAAGGGCGTGTTCATCACGATGATGCCGCGCGAGGTCGCGGCTGCGATATCGACATTATCGACACCGATACCGGCTCGACCGATCACTTTCAGGTTATCGGCAGCGGCAATCAGTTTGTCAGTCGCTTTGGTGGCCGAACGGATTGCCAGACCATCATAATCGCCGATCATGGACAGTAGCTTCTCCTTGTCCTTGCCGAGGCCTGGCTCAAAGGTGACGTCGATACCGCGAGACTTGAAGATGTCCACGGCCGTGGGTGAAAGGCTGTCAGAAATAAGAACGCGAGGGGCCATCTGAGGCACTCCTGATTGTCATGAATGAGTTGGGGAAATGGTCGCCAGACTTGGCACCAAAACACGGTTAGGCGGCGCTTCCGCGCCGACCATAGAAGAGAGAAATGGCGATCAGGCGGCAGCCTGGAGCGCTGCTTTCTCAAGCGCGAACGCCCAATCGAGCCACGGCATCAACGCCTCCATGTCGGAGGCTTCAATCGTGCCTCCAGCCCAGATGCGAAGACCAGCAGGCGCATCGCGGTAGCCCGCAATATCGAGCGCCACGCCCTCAGCTTCCAAGCGCTTGGCGATGGCCTTGGCGAAGGCCGCTTGGGCCGCATGATCGAGTGCCAGAATGTCCGGGTCGACGATTTTCACGCAAACCGAAGTGTTGGAGCGTGTTTCGCGACCCTCTGCCAGATAGTCGATCCAAGGCGTTGCCTGCACAAAGGTGTCGATGACATCGGCATTGGCATCAGCGCGGGCGATGAGCCCCTTCAATCCACCAATCGACTCGGCCCAATTCAGCGCATCCAGATAGTCTTCCACGCACAGCATGGAGGGCGTGTTGATGGTCTCGCCTTTGAAGATGCCCTCGATCAGCTTCCCGCCTTTGGTGAGCCGGAAGATCTTCGGCAGCGGCCAAGCCGGCGTGTGGCTCTCAAGACGTTCGACCGCTCGGGGGGAGAGAATGAGAACGCCGTGGGCCGCTTCCCCACCCAGCACTTTCTGCCAGGAGAAGGTCACCGCATCGAGCTTGTCGAATGGCAAATCCTGCGCAAATGCCGCCGAAGTTGCATCGCAGATAGTGAGGCCCTGGCGGTCAGCGGCGATGGCATCGCCGTTTGGCATGCGCACGCCCGAGGTCGTGCCGTTCCAAGTGAAAACGACATCGGTGTTGTAGTCGATAGCTGCCATGTCTGGCAGCGCGCCGTAGGCCGCTTCGACCTTGGTGGCGTCGAGTTTGAGCTGCTTGACGACGTCAGTCACCCAGCCAGCGCCAAAACTCTCCCAGGCAACCATGGTCACCGGGCGGGCGCCAAGCAGGCTCCACATCGCCATCTCAACGGCGCCCGTATCGGACGCTGGCACGATGCCGATGCGATAATCGTCCGGCACGTCCAGAATCGCACGCGTCTTGTCGATCGCCTCTTTCAGCTTCGACTTACCGACCGATGATCTGTGAGAACGTCCGAGGGCTGCATCTTGCAGACCGTCGAGGGTCCAGCCGGGGCGCTTTGCGCAGGGGCCGGACGAAAAATGCGGATTAACCGGCCGCGTGCCGGGCATTGCAGTGCTCATGATGGCTATCCTTCCAGATAGAAAGCCTCTCGTTGGGGAGAGGTGTCCCACCGCCGGCACTAAGCGAAGAGGAAGGCGCCGTCAATTGCGAAAATCTACCAACCAGCTTTTGGCTGGAGCTGGCGCAAAAAAGCCGCTGGCAGAACCAGCGGCTTGAAGTCGTGTGTAAGGAAAAGGGAGCTTAGTAGCTGCTGTAATGGTGTCCGCCACCACCGCCACCGAAACCGCCCAAGGCATAACGGAAGCCGAGTGTTACATCGTGCGATGAAATGCCGTTGAACAGAACTGGGCTGACAACTGCACCGCCGGTAAATGGATCGACATCGCCGGATTCAGCGTCGCCAATGTGAAGATAACGGTATCCAAGGTCCAAGGTCAGCTGATCGTTCACTTCGAATCCAAGACCAGCATAGAGAGCCCACGCCAACGACCATTCGCCGTTGTCACCTGCAAAAGCAACGCCGCCAGTAGGCGTGTTCACATCGACCATGTCGTCAATCATCGTGTACGACGCACCAACACCGGCGCCGACGTAGGGCGAGATGCCGTGGTAACTGCCCATATCGACGAAGGCATTCGCAAGCAGGACGATTTCCGATTTATCAGCGGTGTAGTCGTTGGTCCCATCCCATGTACCATCGCCAGTTGTGTCGTAGCGATCCAGGCCATCAAAGGCCGTGCGCATCCGATACTCAGCACTGATATCACCGCGGAACCAGTCGTTGAGCCTGTAACCGACCGCGCCACCAACAAGACCACCCGCTTCGAACTGTGCGTGCAAGACGTCGATCACGGCGGCAGTTCCAAGCCGCGAGGGATCCAGCTCATCAACTTCCTGGTTGGTGAAGCCGATATAGCCGCGCAGGTAGAGGTTGCCACCGATCTCGAGCTCATATTCCGGCTCGAAATCGACGATTGGCGGTGGAATGTAGTCGGCTGCATAGGCCACCCCTGAGAACAGGGTCGAGGCGAGCGCACCGATGAACAGAGATTTGGATGTACCCATCACATCAATTCCTTCTTCGCTGTCGAACGGGCTCACGCCAAAGGTGGCAATGGGCCGTTTGCGAGAACAACTATGACGGGCAGAGGTTAAAGCAGGCTTAACCTTGATTTTTAACGTTAAAAATTAAAGTAAATGGCACGTTAAGGCAAGTTAACACCAGGTGAATACTTAAAGGAAGCTTTGTGTTGAAACGAGACAAGCCGCCCTTCCCCTTGGGAAGGATCATGCCGAGAATTTCAGTTTTTTCAGAAAGTTAGGCGGCTTTGCGAAGTGTTTCGCACAGCTCGTCAACCAGCGTCTCAACCAGCGCCGGATCGTCACCCTCAGCCATCACGCGGATCAGCGGTTCGGTGCCAGAGGGTCGAATAACTAGCCGTCCTTGATTGCCCAAACGTTGCTTGGCCGCCTCAATCGCCTCTTGAACGGCATCGCGCGCCAGCGGACTGTCGCCTTCAAACTGCACGTTTTTAAGGATCTGTGGCACCGGCTCAAAGCGGCTGCAAATCTCCGACACGCTGCGCTCTTCGCGCGCCACAACCGACAGAATTTGCAGCGCCGAGACCAGCCCATCGCCGGTGGTCACGAAATCAGAGAGAATAATGTGCCCCGACTGCTCGCCACCAACATTGTAGCCATTGGCGCGCATATGCTCGACCACATAGCGGTCACCAACTTGGGTGCGCACCAGCCCGAGGCCCTTACTTTCCAGGTAGCGCTCCAGGCCAAGATTCGACATCACGGTTGCCACAACACCTGGTTGCGTCAGCCGATCATCGGCGCGCCAGCTGTCGGCCACAACGGCCATCAGCTGATCGCCCTGAACGATGCTTCCGCGCTCATCGACCAGAACGACGCGGTCGGCATCGCCGTCCAGCGCGATCCCAACATCGGCGCGCAGCTCGCGAACCTTGTCGCATAGCGCCTGCGGCTGGGTGGACCCACAGCCGGCATTGATGTTCGTACCGTCCGGATCATCACCGATTGTAATCACCTCGGCGCCAAGTTCCCACAGCACGGCTGGCGCGACCTTGTAGGCAGCGCCGTTGGCGCAATCGAGCACGATACGCAGGCCTGACAGGCTCATTGATCGCGGCAGTGTGCGCTTGGCGAATTCGATATAACGCGCTTGCTCGCCATCAAGACGCTTGGCGCGGCCAATCTGTGCCGGGCCAGCCAACAGCTGCTCAACCGGCGCTTGCATCAGCGCTTCGATCTCAAGCTCGATCTCATCGGACAGCTTGTAGCCGTCCGGACCAAAAAGCTTGATGCCATTGTCGTGAAAGGCGTTGTGCGAGGCGGAAATCATCACGCCAAGGTCGCAGCGCAGCGAGCGCGTCAGCATGGCAACCGCCGGCGTCGGCATAGGCCCGACCAGGAACACATCCATGCCCACCGAGGTAAAGCCTGCGACCAGCGCGTTTTCAATCATGTATCCGGAAAGGCGCGTATCCTTGCCGATGATCACGCGGTGACGATGGCCACCATTGGTGAACAGTTTGCCGGCGGCCATACCGACCTGCATCGCAACGCCCGCAGTCATGTTGCCCGCATTGGCTCGCCCGCGAATGCCGTCAGTCCCGAAAAAACGCCGTACCACTGCTAAACCCCTAGCGACCCAGTACCATTGAAACCCAGACCATAGCGTGTGCGCGCAAAGGCCCGGTTAGCGCAAGCGCAAACGCCATCAAAGATCGTGACCAAGCTTTACACAATACAAACAAAACCCCGGCATCGCTGCCGGGGTTTTCTGCGGTTTTGGTAAACTGGGCGCCTAGCTTGGCTGCGGCTCCATATCGCCAACGCCTTCATCGCCGCCCTTGTCTTTGGGCTTGTGACCGGCGCTTGGTACCGCCGACCCACGCGAGCGCGTCGGTGTATCGTCGATATCTTCGCGCACAGGCGGCTTGCCATCCAGCAACGCCTTGATCTCATCACCGGACAGGGTCTCATACTCCAACAGACCATTGGCGATGGTGTGGAGCTGGTCGATATTGTCCAGCGTGATCTTCTTGGCCGTCTGGTAGCCTTGCTCGACAAAGGCTTTGACCTCTTCATCCACCAATTGCTGCGTGGCTTCCGACACAGACTGGTTCTGCGCCACCGAATGGCCCAAGAACACTTCCTGCTGGTTCTCGCCATAGAGCAACGGACCCAGCTTGTCGGACATGCCAAACTGCGTGGCCATCGCTTTGGCGAGTTTGGTTGCCATCTGGATATCGCCCGAGGCCCCGGAGGTCACTTTCTCGTAGCCAAAGATTTCTTCTTCCGCCACGCGGCCACCCATCGCCACGGCCAAATCGGCGTAGCATTTGGCGCGTGTCAGCGAGACCTGATCCTTTTCCGGCAAGCGCATCACCATACCCAGCGCACGACCGCGCGGAATGATGGTCGCCTTATGGATCGGATCAGACGCTGGCATGTGCAACGCCACCAAGGCGTGGCCGGCCTCGTGATAAGCCGTCAGCTTTTTCTCTTCCTCGGTCATGACCAGCGTACGGCGCTCCGCACCCATCATCACCTTGTCCTTGGCGTCCTCAAACTCGCTCATCGTGACCAGACGCTTGGACCGGCGGGCGGCCAACAGAGCAGCCTCATTGACCAAGTTCATCAGATCAGCACCAGAGAACCCAGGCGTTCCGCGTGCCAGCACTTTCAAGTCCACATCCGGTGCAAGCGGCACATTGCGCACATGCACTTTCAGGATCTTTTCGCGGCCGACAATATCGGGGTTCGGCACAACGATCTGACGGTCGAAACGGCCAGGACGCAACAATGCAGGGTCAAGAACATCGGGGCGGTTGGTCGCCGCGATTATGATCACGCCTTCATTGGCTTCAAAGCCATCCATCTCAACCAGCAACTGGTTCAGCGTCTGCTCGCGCTCATCGTTGCCGCCGCCAAGACCGGCACCACGATGGCGACCAACTGCATCGATCTCATCGATGAAGATGATGCAAGGTGAATTCTTTTTGGCCTGCTCAAACATGTCGCGCACACGAGAAGCACCGACACCAACGAACATTTCCACAAAGTCCGAACCGGAAATGGTGAAGAACGGTACATTGGCTTCGCCGGCAACCGCACGAGCGGTCAGCGTCTTACCCGTACCCGGAGGGCCGACAAGCAGCACGCCACGTGGGATACGACCGCCAAGGCGCTGAAACTTTTGCGGGTCGCGCAGAAACTCAACAATCTCTTCCAAGTCTTCTTTGGCTTCATCGATGCCGGCCACGTCGTCAAACGTCACCTTGCCATGCGCTTCGGTTAGAAGCTTGGCCTTCGACTTGCCAAAGCCCATTGCTTTGCCACCCGCGCCGCCCTGCATCTGGCGCATGAAGTAAATCCATACGGCGATTAGCAGCAGCATCGGGCCGAACGAAATCAGCACCGAGAACAGCGAGAAGCCTTCATCCTGCGGTCGTGCACTGATGCGCACGCCAGCATTGGTGAGATCCTGCACAAGGTTGGGATCATCCGGGGCAAAGGTCTGGAACTGACTTCCATCGGTGTAAACACCGGTGATCTGCTGGCCCATAATGGTCACGTCACGGATGCGTCCATTGTCCACTTCTGAGAGGAACTGCGAATAGGCAATGTCCGATCCACCGCCTTGCTGGGTCGGGCCGGAGAACATGTTGAACAGCGCCACCAGCAGCAGGCCGATCACCACCCACAGGGCGAAATTACGGAAGTTGGAGTTCATAAAAGGTCCAATCCTCGACAGGAAAAGGGTTTGGGCTGGCCAGCAGATTGGCGTGTACAAGCCCGTTGATAGGGAAGATAGGTTCCAAACACCCTGTTGCCAAGGAAAGAGCGGTGAATCGCGACAAGATTCCGCAGGATGAGGTTAAAGGGTAGTCGCCATTTGGCACCAACACGCCTTATGTGAAAAGCTCAGATGGCAAAATGCCAAGGAAGGCCATACCCGCCTTGCGGCAATCCTCCTGGCTCGGGCCACCGACCGTGGCAACGACCTCGCCCTCATGCTCAGCGACGGGCAGGCTTGCCAGGATCGCGTGACTCAAACCATCGCGATCCAGTGGGGGCTCAGGATCGCCCGGTTGCCATGCTCGAATGGCCAGCGGGTGTTTGGTCCAATTGCAAATCTCAAAGCGATCGTCCCACCGCGCACTCTCTCCAGGGCCCAAATCGAGCGCTGGGAAACCTGATCGACCCGCTTCGCCGAAGGCGGAAATGCGCTCCATGTCTTGGTCGCGCTGCCAATCCATGACCGCGCCGCCACCGACCCAACGGCCCTTCGATTCGTTAGCGATGCGCCGCGCCAGCGCAACCATCCGGCCTAAGTCGAAAGACAAGGCACGATCGTTCGCTGGTACGCCTAGGCTGCGGGCGACAGATGAGAGGGACAGGCGGAAAAACCGGGCCTGAACCGCGAGAGGCTGGGCGCGCAGGGCCAGACGGCCATCGACAAAGCCGTGAGTTGCGCCGCCAACCTGCTGGAAAAAATGTAGGGCGTAGTGTTCCAGCGCCGCGTTTTCCAAACCCGCGATGCGCGCTGTATCAGCCAGACCATCGACAACGCTTCGCGCGCCGTCGGGCATGGGGGCATCAGCAAGCCAGCGGCGAAACCGCACCCGCGTGTAACTTTCATCCTGGTTGGAAGGATCGTCCGCTGGCTGCCATGGCGTACCGTCGAGAACGGCGTGAAGGTCGCTACGTGACCAATCCAAAAACGGTCGGAAAACACGGGCGCCCTGCAAAAATGTTTCGGTGCGGATGCCAGCAAGCCCTTCGCTGCCGGTGCCACGCGCAGCGCGCATCAGCAGGGTTTCGGCCTGATCGTCCGCCGTGTGGGCCGTCAAGATGACCGATTGTGTGTCTTCGGCTGTTTTGGCCAACGCGCAGTAGCGCTCGGTCCGCGCCCAGTCTTGAGCGTTTCGGGCAAACGGTTTGCGACCGAGTTTAGTAGCCTGAAACTTCACACCAAGCTCGCCACACACTGTGCCAACCATCTTGGCATCAGCGGCGGACTCTGGGCGCAAACCATGATCAATCGTTTGGACGCTCAGGGTTGCGTCAAGCAAACCCGCCTCACACAGTTTGGCCAGTCCGACCAGCATCGCCAGAGAATCCGGGCCGCCAGAAACCGCCAACAGGAGAGAGGAATGGCGTGAAAGATTGGCGCCGACCGTCCGCCAGGCATCATTGATGGCGGCAGATGGACGGTCTAGCACCCAGCAAGGCCCTGCTCTGTGCGAGCGGTGTCGAGCACGATCTGCGGCGCCCGCGGATAGTCGGTCAACAGCTTGGTGAAGGTCGCGCAGGCTTGCTGCTGCGCGCCCAGGCGCTCCAAGCTCATGCCGAGCTTCAACAGCGCGTCGGGCACTTTGATGTCTTCAGGGTAGTTGTTGAAAACCGCCAAGAACTGCTCGGCTGCCGGTGTGTAGGATCCCATCGCGAAATGCGATTCCCCAAGCCAGAAATGGGCATTCGGGCGCAAGCGATCTTCTGGATAGATGTCGATGAAATCGGTGAAGGTCGAAATCGCCTGGCCGTAATCGCCACGCAAAACATGATCATAGCCAAGTTCGTAGACGTCGGACGGGCTGAGGCTTTCCAGCGGATCAATGCTTGCCACTGCACCGCTCAAGGGTTGCTGGGGCCGGACTTCCGGCGCGGCGTTCAGCGTGAGCGAGGAAAGATCAAGCGGCCCGTTCGGATCGGCGATGGTCCCGCCTACGGGCTGACCATCCTGGCCGACACTCAAAGTGCCAAGATCGCGCGGCGGCTCTCCACGCTCGCGCGCCAACAGCACGTCGCGCAATTGCTCGTCGGTCACATTACCATTGGTTTGCAGGCCATCGTTCGCGCCACGCTCCATCGGAAAACCTGAGCCATCGGTGATGCCATTGCCTTCCAATTCCCGCAGCCGAAACTCAGTGTCCTCACGTGCCCGTGTCAGCTCATCCTGCAGCTGGCGCATCTGAAACATGAGCTGTTCCATCTGCCCGACCAAATTGCGCAACTCGCCCTCAAGCCTGTCGACCCGCAGATTGGTTTGCGCATCGGCAGCCGGATTGGACTGAGCAAGGAACGTACCGGTAGACCCTGTGCCAGGGGCGACCGGCTGAATGCCTGCCCCACCAACGGTGCCCGGCACATTCGCGGGCGGCAGGGGCACCTGCTGGCCGGGCGCGACTTGCGCCAAAGCAGGCGCGGCCAACGATCCGGACAGGAGACAAAGGCAAAACAAACGGGAAAGGGAGGTCATAGAGAAACCCTTCGCAAAACATCGTGGCGCCAATCTGGCGTGTTGCCGCTCTGGTTTCCACCCAAAGGCGGCAAATGTGAGGACAAGAACACGGTCAAAAGAGTCGCGACTTCAGGCCAGACCGTCTGGTTTTAGTCGCGACAAACGGCCGGTTAGTCGCGATGAACGCAAGTGTAGTCGCGTCAAACCACGCAACAAAAAGCCGGACACGAGGGCCCGGCTTTCAATCTCAAAAAGGCGGAGGCCTTAGCCGCCCTGCAGCACCGTGACGGCGCGACGGTTCTGCGACCAGCAGGTAATGTCGTTGCAGGTCGCAACGGGCCGCTCCTTACCGTAGGAGACGGTCGAAAGACGAGCTGGCGAGACACCACGCGAAATCAGATAGTCGCGGGTCGTGGCAGCCCGGCGGGCGCCAAGCGCCAGATTGTACTCGCGGGTGCCGCGCTCATCGGCGTGACCTTCAACCTGCACGGCATACTGGGCATATTGCGCAAGCCAGGCCGCCTGGCGATCCAGCGTCAGCCGACCTTCCGCCGTCAACACAGTGGAGTCGGTTTCAAAGAAAACCCGGTCGCCAACATTGACGGTGAAGTCCTGCGCGCTGCCCGGAGGCGCGGCCTGCTGCGACAGCGGCAATTGATCCGGCGTCGTCGATGCGCACGCGGCCAAAAACAGGGCAAAAAACGTCGCCATGAAAAGGCGGGCGAAAAGGCTGACATTGGTCAGAGCCGAAAGGCGGGTCATGGAGAGGGTCTTTCTCAAAGGTCGCGGGGCGATCCCGCCAAAGTCATCAGCGCACCAATTGATGCATTCTGGTCATACATTAGCAACGTTAAGCGCGGGTTGTCGTTCATGGTAAACGCGGGCTTTTTTGTGGCAAGCGCCATCTAGGCCGAGGCTTGATGAACCTATGGTGAACGAAGGCTAAACGCCGCAGGCCGTCAGATGGCGTCGGGCGCCACATCGAAGCGGCCAAGCCCGGTGTTTTTGGCAAGGTCAGCGGCGGCAAACGCCCGTCCGTTCATCACGCCATAAACGCCGGAAGGCAGGGTCTGCGCCGCGATCACCGCGCCGCCCATGTTGAACGAAGCATCCGAGCGGCCAAAGGAGTGCGGGCGCATGGCGCCGGTGAGCACGACGGTCTTCTTGCCCACTTCTCCATCGAGGAAACGCGCGGTCAGCTCCATCGTGCCCGTGCCTTGGCTGACGACGATGGCATCCTGCTCGGCGGCCAGAACTGCATCGAGAATCGCCTGCCGGTCAGCATCGGTGAAGTCCAGACTGTCCTTCATCATCAGCTCAAACAGCGAGGCGTGATAGCAGCGCGCATTGTGTAACAGATCAGCGATCTGCGCCTTGCCACCCATCTCAAAGCCCAAGCCTTCGGTCTGCCAGTCATGCACCTTCTCGATTGTGCCACCGGTGGTGAGGATGAGAACGTCACGCATGAAGGCGACCAAGTCGGCCTTAATTGAGCAGCGGCGACCAGGCCGGGTCGGACCCGAAGGAGGGCGTATCGACCCGCAACTCGTTGAAACCGGTGAGATCAATCGTCCAAAGCTGTGGGCCGCCATTGGCGCCCGGCGTATCGCGGAAGAACATCAACACGCGGCCATTGGGTGCCCAGGTTGGCCCCTCATTGTGAAAGCCTTCGGTCAGGATGCGCTCACCTGACCCATCAGGATTCATTACCCCGATCAGAAAGCGGCCACCCTGCTGCTTGGTGAAGGCGATCAGATCGCCGCGCGGTGACCAGACCGGCGTCGAATAGGTGCCAGACCCAAACGAAATACGCTCCTGGCCGGAACCATCGGCGTTCATCACATAGATCTGTCCCGAACCTGAGCGATCCGAGGCAAAGGTCACGCGCCGGCCGTCGGGCGCAAAGCTCGGCGACGTGTCGATGGACGGTGAAGAGGTCATGCGCGTTGTGGTCTGCGTCTGCAGGTCGAAGCGATAGACGTCTGAATAGCCGTCATTCTGCAACAGGCTGAAAACCAGATTGCCGCCGTCCGGCGAAAAGCGCGGGGCAAAGGTCATGCCAGGAAAGTTGCCGACAATGCGCCGCTGACCTGTCTCGATGTTGAGCAGATAGACCTGCGGCTGCCCGCCATCATAGGACATGTAGGTGATCTCTTGCCGACCTGGCGAAAAGCGCGGCGTGAGCACGAGATCATTGCCGGTGGTCAGATAGCGCACATTGGCGCCATCCTGATCCATGATCGCCAACCGCTTGATGCGGTTCTCTTTTGGGCCAGTCTCGTCAACGAACACAACGCGCGTGTCAAAGTAGCCGCTCTCACCGGTCAAGCGCTGATAGATAGCATCGGAAATGATGTGCGCGACACGGCGCCAATTGTCCGGCGTGGTAAAATATTGCTGGCCGATCATGGATTCAGCGCCAAACACATCCCAGAGGCGAAAATCGACCCGCAGCCGACCATCACCTTGGCGCTCCACCTGGCCGACAACCAAGGCTTGCGCGTTGATCACCCGCCATTCGGCGAAATTCGGACCAGCACTGACCGTCAGGCCCTGCTCGATGAACGAAGCCGGGTCCAGTGTTCGAAAAAGTCCCGAACGATTGAGGTTGTTGGAGATGACCTGGCTCATCTGCGCCGCAATATCGCCATCGCCGGTCGCCGAGGTGAAGGCCGGGATAGCAATGGGCAGCGGTTCAAGATTGCCCTGCGTGATGTCGATCTCGAGCACCGCATGGGCGGGCCTAAAAGAAACCAACAAGGCCATGATCGCCATGGCGAAAACCAACACGAAGGGGTGGACGCTGCGGATTGTACCAGATTTCAGCATCGACATTCACTTCACTCCTAAAACCGCACGCCGTTGTTAGCGCAACATTTCGCGCGGGTCGAAATTGACTATCACATTCTGCCAGGCAGCATACTTCTCAAAGGGCAGAGAATATGGCGCGCACCGTCGAACTGCCCGTACAGCGCTATCAGCCGCCGCCTGGAAGGCTGGGTTGCCCGAGGAATTGATCACTGAGGCCCCGCCTCTCAACGATCCATCCTCAGCAAGGTTCATTTGCACGCGAACGACAAGATCGTCGGCACCAACGGCCCCGACGGGTGGGTTCCAGCAGCGTGCGATCTGGCGGCGCAAGGCATCCATTTCGCTTTCCGACAGCGTCTGATCGCGCCCTTCGGCGGCGCCACGCGTCGCTGGGGCCTGATCGGCAGCACCGCCGCCGCCCTGATTTTCGTCGCGGTTGATAAGGGCCGCGATCTCATCGGGATTGAACTGACTGTCATCCGGCTGTTGCACCGGTTCGGGCCGTTGCACAGGCTGCGGCGCGATGTCGGGCCGCGCCAACGGTGCGGGCGCTGAGAACCGCGCGCTCTGCGTTGGCTCTGGTTCCGGCGCCGGCTCTTCGGCAGGCGCAGGTTCTGGCTCAGCCACCTCTGGCTCGGGCGCAGGCGCGGGTTCCGGCTCGGCTTCCACCGGCTCAGGCTCTGGTTCAGGTGGAGGGGGTGGCGGTGGCGGCGCAGCCGTATCCGGCGTTGCCCGCGCATCGTCAGCAGCGGTGGCGGCATCCTGCCGGCCTTCGCCACCGGTGTCGGTTCCGCGATCCACCTCAGATGGCCCGGCTGACGGCGGCGTTTCCGGCGTTGGAAGCGGCTCGGCCGTGCGCATGCCGCGCGTGATCTGACTGAATTCTTCCGGTGAGAGGATATCCACCGGTACGGCCTGCGCGGTAATTATGTCGAAAGGTTCCGGCTCAGACAGATTGATCACCAGCCCGCCAAAAAGCGCGCCATGAAGAACCAAGGAAAGGGGGACACCAAGCCGCATAGTTGATCCGTCAGCGTGCAGAAGCCGGCCGCTTAAGACCCTTCCTCTTCTGCCGTCACAAGCCCCAAGCGCTGGTAGCCAGCACCGGAAATGCGCGCCATCACTTGCATGATTGTGCCGTAATCGGTGCCGCGGTCACCGCGCACGAAAATACGGGTATCGACGCCCTCGCCGGCAATCGCCTCCAAAGTCGCAAGCAACTGATCAAGCGTGGTTTCGGTTTCTTGGAGGAACACCCGACCATCGGCGGTCACCGAGACGGTGATCGGCTCTTCTTCGCTTTCCAGCGCGTTGGCCGAGGTCTCCGGCAAATCGATCGGCACGCCGACCACCAGCAAGGGGGCGGCGACCATAAAGATGATCAGAAGCACCAACATCACGTCTACAAATGGCGTGACGTTGATCTCGCTCATCGCGCGCGGACGCGCCCGACGCCTACGGCGCGAGCCACCTGAACCACCGCTGGCAATACCCATTCCCATATCTTGGCGTCCTTACTGCGCAGCCGCGGGGCGCGCTGCGGCGCGCTCATCGATCTGGCGCGAAAGGATGGACGAAAACTCGTCGGCAAAGCCTTCCATGCGCGTTGTCTGCCGCGCGACATCGGCCACGAACTTGTTGTAAAAAATTGTCGCCGGAATGGCCGCAACGAGGCCAAGCGCTGTCGCAAACAAGGCTTCGGCGATGCCTGGCGCCACAACCGCCAGGTTGGCGTTTTCCGTCGCCGCGATGGCCTGGAAGGCCGTCATGATACCCCAGACGGTGCCGAACAGACCGATGAACGGACCAGCTGAACCGACCGAGGCCAGCACCAGAAGGCCGTTCTCCAACTTCTCCGACTCGCGCGCGATCGTAACATCCAGCACCTTTTCGATGCGGGTCTGCAGGCCGACAATCGAACGAGCGTTGCGCTCATGGCTGCGCTTCCATTCGCGCATCGCCGCAACAAAAAGGGCGGCCATCGTGGTGTTCGTGCGCTGCGCGGTAACGGTGTAAAGCTCTTCCAGCGACTGACCGGACCAGAACACACGCTCAAAGCGATCCATCGCCTTCTTGTTGCGCGAGAACATCAGATATTTGTCGATGACGATGCCCCAGCACCAAACCGAGGCAATCACCAGACCAATCATCACGATCTTCACCACGATATGGGCCTGGATGAAGAGGCCATAAAGCGACAGATCGTGGCTCTGCGCGTTCAAGGCGGTGGTAAGAACGTCCGTTCCGTCCATGGGGTTCCTCAGGTCTTGATAAACAGTGGTGGTCGAGCTGGCGGGCGCTGGTGCGCTGCGATTGTGGCATCATCAGGACGCTATGCTGCGCCGCACATCAGGCGGCTCAGCCGTCACGGCTTTGGAGGTAAGCCTAACCACCCAACCCTAAGGCATGGTTAACCAAGGGTTAGCGGATCAGCCTTCGGTTGAAGCAAACAGGTCGCGCACAACCTGGGGCATCCGCACCGGGCGACCCTTGGCGTTCATGCAGACCACCGTGACCATGGCGGTGCAAAGTTCGCGCTCGCCGAGCAGAACCCGTTGGGCAATGGTTCCACGTACGCCTGTTGTCGAGACAGGCACGGCTTCAACCGTCAAAAGGTCATCGATCCGTGCCGGCGCCTTGAAGGCGATGTCCATCGCAACCACCGACAGGTAGACATCGTCCTTGGCCTGTTCGGTTTGGGTGATGCCGTAGGCGCGTAAGGTTTCGGTGCGCGCCCGCTCCATGAATTTCAGATAGTTCGCATGGTAGACGATGCCCGCCAGATCGGTGTCTTCATAGTAGACACGCACCGAGATCGAATGGGCCAGGGGGTGGGCGTCGTTTTGGGGCATCAGAAACCGATCATGATAGGCATTTTCTAGAACAAGCCAGACGCCCCTGATCCAACACTTGGCCCTGTCAAACAACCCCGCCAGTAACAAAGTTCGAATGACACGCCACACAAAGTGATAACTGTGTGACGCGCGCCACCTCGACTTGGCGATAGCGGTGTGGGAAGGAGCTAATCCTCTTCACCCAAAGGCCCAACATCACGTGACGACGTCCGAACAGACAGACCTGCGCCAAAGAACCGAACCCGGTCGGGCCGAGTTTGTCGTGCTGGTCGCCATGTTGATGTCGATTATCGCCCTGTCGGTGGACATCATGCTGCCGGCATTCGGCGACATCAGCGCGCATTTCCAGCTTGCCAAAGACAATGATCGCCAGGCGATCATCACCATCATCTTTGCCGGACTGATGGTCGGTCAGGTCCTCTTCGGGCCGCTGTCAGACTATATCGGCCGCAAGCCCGCTATCCTGATTGGCCTGGCGATCCATCTGGCGGGATCGATCCTTTGCATCATCGCTCAGGATTTTATGGTTTTGCTGATCGGGCGCTTCTTACAAGGCTTTGGCGGCGCGGCCCCGCGCATCGTGATTGTCGCCATGGTCCGCGACAAGTTTGCCGGCGCGCAAATGGCGCAGGTGATGTCGATCGCTCTGACGGTCTTCATTCTGGTGCCGACCTTTGCACCGGCCATCGGTCAGTTGATCCTGTTGATCGCACCCTGGCAGATGCTGTTCGTCGCGCTGCTCGCCATGGCGTTGATCGGCGGAACATGGCTGACCTTTCGACAGCCTGAAACGCACACCGAGCTTGCGTCCTTCGAGGCTAACAAATTGGTGGCAGCCTTCAAGACCGTGGTCACGACACCCGTCTCGATGCTCTATGCTATGGCGGCGGGTTGCGCGTTCGGAACGCTGCTCGGTTACATCGTGTCCTCGCAGCAAATCCTGCAGGACCTCTATGGAACCGGCGAGCTGTTCGCCTTGTACTTTGGCGCGACGGCAGCCTTTATCGCCCTTTCGAACACGGCCAATGCATGGCTCCTCAACCGCTTTACGATGGAAGCGATCACCGCCTCTGCCATCGGCCTGCAGGTGATCTGGTCGCTCGCCTTCCTGACCTTGATCGGCATCACTGGCGACAACCCGTCGCTGATGGTTTGGATGGTCTTTATTTCGGTGGCGCTGTTCTTCGTCGGCATCACGTTTGGCAATTACAACGCTATCGCACTTAGACCGCTCGGCAAGATCGCCGGCATTGCTTCGTCAATCACCGCATCGATCCAAACGCTGATCAGTGTGGCTGTCGCCACTGCGATCGGTGCGGCCTTTGATATGAGTGTCACGCCGGTT
The DNA here is from genome assembly GCA_017642935.1 of Hyphomicrobiales bacterium. NCBI lineage: Bacteria > Pseudomonadati > Pseudomonadota > Alphaproteobacteria > Hyphomicrobiales > Hyphomicrobiales bacterium. The sequence goes on along the minus strand of JAEPOK010000002.1, from coordinate 1,295,986 downwards.
GTGGTCGGATCCGTCCTTATGGGGATCCTTGCCTCGGCCTTGATGGTGCTGGCGCGTTATCTTGCCAAGGGTCAAGCGGCGCTGGCCGATCCTGCGACGTCCAAGTCAAGCGGCACATAGCGAAACGCCGCACCGACCCTTTCCACCCGGCCAAGCGCCGGGAAGGGCATGTGATAGCCGGCAAACACCAGCTTTTCATCCGCAGCACGGCCGAGCCAGTGCGCGCGCATGGCGGCCGCTTTTTCGCCGTCCGCATCAAAGCGCATATGCCATTCAGGATGCGCGAACGCCCACACCGGATGGTTGGCAAGATCGCTGGCGACCAACACCGAGCCTGAACGCCCGGAGATCAGAACGCCCAGATGGCCAGGCGTGTGACCGCGCATATCGACCAGCGCGATACCCGGCAGAACCTCAAGACCTGGCGCCACCAGATCGACCAGAGTTCCAAGCGCGGCTAGTACGGGATCAGAAGGCGCAGCGTTCGCCTCATCAGCCGCGATCAAATGGCGCGCGTTGGGAAAGCGCGGTGCGCTGTCGTCGGCCAAAAGCCCGCCGGTATGATCACCATGCAGATGGGAGATCACCACCACATCCACGCTGTCCGGTTCAATGCCCAGCGCCGCCAAGCCTTTCGGCAGACCACCGCTGTGCGACGGGCCGGATGGCCCAAACCCGGCATCGACCAGCACCCGCTTTCCGCCCGATTCAATCAGCGTCATGGTGACGGGGAAGTCGAACTCCGCCGGTGAGGTCCCCAGCGAGATGCACTCCTCGTCAAACGTCAGATCGTCGACATTGGTGCCGAAATAATCGTGGGCAGGCGCGTGATGGTCCCAGCCATCATGGATCTGGACGACACAAACATCATCAAGGGCGTAGCGGTAATAGCGACCGGGCATGACACGAAACTCGAAACGGGTACGAAGTGTAGAAACAACGGCCCGCAGCGTCCAGCGTCTGATCGTCTAGGCTTTGCCCCCTAGGACCGACCTGTATCGTCCTCATCGTCCAGCAACAGAGCCATCTGCGCCGGGTTGAGGTCGCGCGGCGCGGCAATACCGAGATGAGCAAAGGCCGCTGGCGTCATCAGGCGCCCACGCGGCGTGCGCTGAATGAACCCTTGCTGCAACAAAAACGGCTCAACGATTTCCTCCAGCGCGTCGCGTGGCTCCGACAGAGCTGCCGCAAGCGTTTCGATGCCCACCGGACCGCCGCCGAACTTCGAGGCGATCAGATCAAGATAGCGCCGGTCGAGCATGTCGAGACCGATGGAATCGACGTCCAGCCGGGTCAGCGCCGCATCGGCATTGTCGCGATCGATGGCCCCCGATCCCTCGACCAGCGCAAAGTCCCGCACCCGCCGCAGCAGACGCCCGGCGATACGCGGCGTGCCGCGCGAACGCTTCGCGATCTCGCGCGCGCCATCATCGGAAATCGGCACGCCAAAGAGGCGCGCTCCACGGCGCACGATCCTCTCCAACTCTTCCGGCGAATAGAATTGCAGACGGATCGGAATGCCGAACCGATCGCGCAGCGGCGTGGTCAACAAGCCTAGGCGCGTTGTCGCAGCCACCAACGTAAACCGCGACAGATCGATCTTCACCGATCGCGCCGCCGGTCCCTCACCGATGATGAGATCGAGCTGGAAATCCTCCATCGCTGGATAGAGCACCTCCTCCACCGCCGGGTTGAGGCGATGAATTTCGTCGATGAACAAAACATCGCGATCTTCCAGATTGGTCAGGATCGCCGCCAAATCGCCGGCCTTGGCGATCACCGGTCCAGAAGTTGCGCGGAAGTTTACGCCAAGCTCGCGCGCCACGATCTGCGCCAGCGTGGTCTTGCCCAGCCCCGGAGGGCCAACGAAAAGCACATGGTCCAGCGCTTCTTTGCGCGTGCTCGCTGCCTCTATGAAGACTTTCAGATTGGCCCGCGCATCGGCCTGGCCGGTGAAATCATCCAGCGCATGGGGGCGCAGCGACACCTCTTCGGCGTCCCGATTTTCTGCGTCGAGAAGCTCGGAGCGCTCACTCATCGCCAGCTGTCCTCGCTGCGGTCAGATACACCCGCACATAGGGCTTGAACGTGAACCACAACAGACTGGCAGCGAGCAGTGTTGTCGCCATCAAGGTGAGGCTTGTGATGCCGCCAATCAGCAACGACATCACGCCAAACCCGGCGACTCCACCGCCAAGGATCGCCAGCGCAATCCAACCGAAGGTCAGACGTCGACCGGACAAGACCACCCAGCCAAGAAACGCAGCAGAGAGCAGTGCTGGCACCACGCCATAGAGATAACCAACCAGCGTTCCAGCCGTCAGCAGCGCAAACGCCGCGCGGGGATAATCAGTCAACGCCAGACGCGAAAGATCGTAGGAGCTGTCGCCAAGCACCTGCAGCACGAGCATCAGGATCCCTGCAAGCGGCGGCAAAAACACCACCGCCAAACCGGTCATGATGAACAACAACCGCCAGGGCTTGCGGCCAGCGCTGATGGGGCCCTCGTTCATGCGGTTGGCCTGCTGGCTATGATCGCGGGTGGATCGTCGCGACCCCAGTAACGCACCAACCGTGACAACAGGTAGGTTGGCACAACGCACACCAGCACGCCGAAAGCCGCGCCATAGGTGCCGCCTTCCAAGGCCAAGAACTCACTGAACATGAAGTAGAGCGCCCCGACCGCCATGCCGAGCAGCGCTGCGCTGAACCCGGTTACCGGGCCACGCCAGCCTTCGTGCCAACCGATGAAAAGACCGGCAGCAAGGGCAGGCGCAAAGCCGAGCCAATAGCCAAAGATCGCGCCATAAAGCGAGAACAATGCCGCGATGGGAAAGAAGGCGAGGATCGCTTCAAGAAGGGTGGCATCGCTGCCCAGGGCCGCCGCGACGGCAAGCGCGAGCCCGCCGGTGATGCCGCCGATCGCCGGCCCGAGAACGACGAACACGACGACAATGCCTGCCAACCGCAGCCAGGGCTTGTCCGGCAGCGTTGGAACGCTTTCAGCTTGCTCGGTTTCAGAGGACAATCAGGATCACCGCCATCAAAACCACAACCAAAAACCCGCCGAGCCAGATCACCCGACGTTGCAGCATTTCATACCGCTGTTTGACGAAGGCGTCTTGCGTCACAAGCACCCATGGCTTGTCCCAGACATAGATACGGCCAAACACCTCGTTCTCAAACCGCCGCCGCATGCCAAGCGCGAGGATCAGTCCCGCCGGTGCGATGGCAAACACCAGGATGAGGAGGATAATCAGGGCCTTCATTGTGTGGAGTCCAGTTTACGCAAAGTCAGATTCGCCGCCTTGGTGCGCTGGTGATCTAACCTGATAGGGACTTCAGTCCAAGCCGTATCAGCGTGGCGGCCGGCGCATCTTCACCAGCGTCCTTAACCGCCTGCGCCACGGCGCCCGAAGCCTGCTGCGCGGAGTAGCCAAGATTGGTCAGCGCCGAGACGGCATCGACGACCGCCGATGGTGCAACACTCTCGCCCAACTCTTGCTGCAGGCCGATGGTCCCACTGCTGTCGCCGGAGAGGGTGGGCGCCTTGTCTTTCAACTCAGCAACGATCCGCTGGGCGACCTTCGGACCGACGCCCGGCGCGCGGGCGACCATCGCTTTGTCCTGTAGCGCGATCGCCGAGGCCAGATCACCGGTGGACAAGGTGCCGAGAATGGCCAGCGCCACTTTGGCGCCGACGCCCTGCACCGACTGCAACAGGCGGAACCATTGCCGTTCCTGCTGGCTGGAAAAGCCGTTGAGGCGGATCAGATCCTCGCGCACCAACGTGTCGATCCAAAGCTCCACACTCTCTTCGCCGCCGCGATAGAGGCCGAGCAATTTCGATGAGCCGAAGACTTCATAGCCAACGCCCTGAACATCCAGGATCAGACTGTCCTCCAGCACCGCATCCACCCGGCCTTTCAGCTTGCCGATCATCGCGCAGCCACCCGCATTTGGACCGTCGGCCTTTGGTGCGCATGGCAAATCGCAATGGCCAGCGCATCAGCCTCGTCGGCGGAGGAAAAATCAGCGCGCGGCAAAAGCACTTTCACCATGGCCTGCACCTGTTTTTTGTCGGCATGACCAACACCGACCACCGTTTTCTTCACCTGATTGGCGGCGTATTCCCCGACCGGGATGCCGAGACGCGCCGGCGCAAGCAAGGCCATGCCGCGCGCCTGCCCAAGCTTCAAGGTCGAGGCTGGGTCCTTATTGACGAAGGTCTCTTCGACGGCCGCCTCGTCGGGCTGATGCTCACCCAGAAGCGTCTCCAGGGCGGCATAGAGAGAGGCCAACCGTACCGGCAATTCGTCTTTCGCCGACGGCGAGATGACGCCGCTGGCAACATAGGAAAGCCGCGTTCCAGCCAACTCAACAACGCCCCACCCCATGTGGCGCAGGCCGGGATCGATGCCAAAGATGCGAATCGCTTGTGGTTCCATTCCATCTCAGCTACCGCACTCGGCTTCGCCGCTAAAGCGTCAAGCTTGCCGAACGCCGTCCAAGCCACAGCCAAAAGTGCCGCCTACCCATGCCCGATTTAGTCCAGGCCATCCAAGGCGCAGTCTTGGCGCTCGCCGATCACCCAGTGCTCATCCCTGCCCTTCTCGCTGTTGGACTGGCGGGCATGGTGCGCGGCTTTGCAGGCTTTGGCGGCGCCATGTTGTTCATGCCGTTCGCAACGATCCTGTTTGATCCGCGCCTTGCCGTGGTTGCGTTTTTCATCATCGACACGAGCATCACCTTGCCCCTTGTCGCCAACGCACTGCGCCATTGGGATTGGCGCACCGTCATCCCCTGCGCCATCGGGTCGTGGGCGGGTGTCTGGTTTGGAGCTTATCTGCTGGCGACAACCGACGCGCTTGCGCTGCGCTGGACCATCTGCCTCATCATCATTCTGATGGTCTGCGTGATGCTGTCGGGTTGGCGTTACACGGCCCGCCCAAAACCACCGATCTCGCTGGGCGTCGGGACGGTTGCTGGCGTGCTTGGCGGCATCAGCCAGGTCTCGGCGCCACCATTGGTCGCCTATTGGTCGGCTGGCCCATTCCCGGCAGAGGTCATTCGGGCAAACCTGATCTGCTTTTTCTTTTTCGCAACGCTTGGAAGCCTGGGAGCGTTTTTCGCCAACGGCGTGTTCACCGCGCAGACGGTCGCTTTGGCGCTCTGGCTCGCCCCAGCCTATGGGCTGGCGATCTTTCTTGGCGCGAGATTATTTCAAAGCGCCGATAACAGGCTGTTCCGAAGAATTGCGTTCGCGATCATCTTGCTGGCAGCGATCACATCGCTGCCGCTGCTTGACCCGCTGCTGCGTGCCTAGGCGTCGGACAGGGCCGCCATCACCTCGTCGGACATTTCGAAATTGGCATAGACCGTCTGAACATCATCGTCATCTTCCAGCGTGTCGATGAGACGCATCAGCGAGGCGCCCTTGTCGGCATCGACCTCAATAGTGTTTTGCGGTTTCCAGATCGGGTTGACCGATTCCGGTTCGCCAAGGGATGCCGTCAGCGCCGCCGAAACCTCATTGATGTCTTCAAACGCGCAATAGATCGTGTGACCGTTTTCGTCGGAGATGACGTCTTCAGCCCCTGCTTCAATGGCCGCTTCCATCACCGTGTCGGAATCGCCTGCCTCGGCGGCGTAGACGATCTCGCCAACCCGGTCGAACATGAACGAGACCGAGCCGGTTTCGCCCAGCGATCCACCGCTTTTGGTGAAGTAGGAGCGCACCGCGCTGGCCGTTCGATTGCGGTTGTCGGTCATCGCCTCGACCACCACAGCAATGCCGCCCGGACCGTAGCCTTCGTAGCGGATTTCCTCGTAATCATCGCCTTCGCCGGCCTGCGATTTCTTGATCGCCCGCTCAATATTATCCTTCGGCATGGACTGCGATTTGGCGTTCTGCACCGCCAGGCGTAGACGCGGGTTCATGTCCGGGTCGGGCATACCCATTTTGGCTGCGACCGTGATCTCCTTGGCGAGCTTGGAGAACAGTTTGGAGCGCGCTTTATCCTGCCGCCCCTTGCGATGCATGATGTTTTTGAACTGACTGTGTCCGGCCATCGAAGCCTCAACTTTCAACACGATAGGAATGGGAATGGCGTTGCGCCTTGGGTTCGGCTCTTAAAACGGCTTGGGCCGAAAATCCAGTCGCCTCGCTGCCGCTCGGGCTGCGGCGCCAAGAGCACTGGTCCAGCTCAATTGGCAAACGTTTGCCGCAGCCCAGATGCGATTTGATTAAGTGAGAACAACGTTCCGTTAACGTATCAGGAGCACAACTTGTTTCCATAACTGCAACTATTGCGAGTTATTTTATACGCACTATTACGGATTGGCTTTGGCGCGGGGGTGCCAAGCCATCCGAGTTTCGGGGGAAACAATGTTTGGACTTTCACGCAAGGCGCAGAGCGCGCCTGAACCCACTTCTTTGCATATTCGCGACCAACGGGTCGTACTCAATGCGATGCTGGATCAGATGCCGATCAACGTCATGGTCGCCGATCCACAAACCTGCGATATCATTTATGCCAACGACGCCAGTCGGGAGACGCTGCACACGATCCGCCATCTGCTGCCGGGCAGCGTCGATCCAGACAATATGGACGGCGTCAACATCGATATCTTCCACAAGAACCCGCAGCATCAGCGCAAGATCCTTGCCGATCCAAGCAATCTTCCGTGGAACGCCAAGATCAAACTTGGTCCGGAAACGCTCGCGCTGAAGGTCGGTGCGCTGCACGACGAGCAGGGCAACTACACCGGTGCGATGGTCACCTGGTCTGTGATGACCGAACTCACCAACGCCATCGATGGCTTTGAGACCGAAACGCAAACCTCACTGTCCCATCTGACAACGGCTGCCACCGAAATGAGCGCGGCGGCGGCTCAAATGACGCAGACCGCTCAGACTTCCACAAACAGCGCCACTGGCGCCGCTGCCGGCGCCGAGGAAGCAACTGTCAATGTTGAAACGGTAGCCCATGCCGCACAGGAGTTGAACGCCTCCATCGGCGAGATCACCGAACAGGCGGCCAAATCCTCAGAGGTCGCGCAAAGCGCAGTGGAACGGGCGCGGACCACCAACGAGACGGTACGTGAGCTCTCCAACGCCTCGCAGCGCATCGGCGACGTGGTGAAACTGATCTCCGATATCGCCGAACAAACCAACCTGCTGGCCCTTAACGCCACTATCGAAGCCGCCCGAGCCGGCGAAGCTGGGCGTGGCTTTGCGGTGGTGGCAAGCGAGGTCAAAACCCTTGCCGGTCAGACCACCAAGGCAACCGAAGAGATCACGACGCAGATCAGCGCCATCCAAGATGCCACCGGGGATGCGGTATCAGCGATCGAGGAAATCTCGACCACCATCGATCAGATCAGCAACGTCACCAGCTCAATTTCGGCAGCCGTGGAAGAACAGAGCGCCACGACCGCCGAGATCAGCCGCAACGTCACCGAAGCGGCAGCAGGCACGCGCGATGTGTCGGCCAATATGGTCGAGGTGCAAGATGCCGCCAATCAAACCGGAGCGGCAGCCAACCAGGTGGAGACGGCCGCCGGTCAGCTCGGCGAGCAGGCGCACGATATGAACACGGCCATCGCCAACTTCATCAATACCGTTCGCGCCATTTAACCGGCCGGTCATACACTCCAGAATCTTGGAATGGCGGGCTCCAAGTGCCCGCCAATCCGTACCGGGGCGCAAGCCTGGGCGAGCCCAGTTTTCGGGTCTGCCTGAACGGCAATCCCCGCCAATGTCGGATCGCCTTCGGCCGGCGAAAACCGAGCTTGCGGAACTTTGGTGAGAAACCGCTGGACCGGCTCGCCCTTGTCCATGCCGATGATGGAATCGTAGTCGCCACACATGCCCGTGTCGGTCTGATAAGCCGTGCCACCCGGCAACACCCGATGATCGGAAGTCGGCACATGGGTGTGCGTGCCGACGACCAAAGTGGCCCGTCCATCGACATGAGCGCCGATGGCTTGCTTTTCCGATGTCGCTTCGGCGTGAAAATCGATCATCGCAAAATCGGCAACCGTGCCCAGCGGACAGGCGTCCAACTCACGGTCGATGGCGGCAAACGGGTCCTCCATTGCATCCATGAAGAGCCGGCCCATCGCATTGATCACCAGAACATTTTCGCCCGTGCGCGCCTTGAACAGACCCGCCCCGCGCCCGGGCGTTCCAGATGGAAAGGTCACCGGACGCAGCAGATTGGGCAGGCGCTCGATGTAAACCAGTGTTTCGCGCTGATCGAAGGCGTGATTGCCCAGAGTAATGACGTCAACACCAAGATCGAACAGTTGCTCGCAGATGTTTTCGTTGATGCCGAACCCATGCGCGGCATTCTCGCCATTGCAGACGACGAAGTGGATCGGGTAGCGAGCCAACAGGTCCGGGAGATGGTCAGCAACGGCCTCACGGCCGGCTTTGCCCACCACATCGCCGAGGAAAAGAAGATTGAAACTCATGGAGGCGCCTTAGCAGGCAATACTCAGACCAGAAAGGGCTGAAGCGCCTCGCGGCCATGGTCAAAAACACGCAGGCCGGAGGGCGTCAGCACACCATCAAGCGGAACGTCATGGGCCTCGGCATCGACAGACGGCACTTCTTGCTCATCAAAGGCGAGTCCGACAAAGGCAGGGCGGTGGCCTTGGGCCTGCATCTTTGACAGCGCCCGATCATAGTGCCCCTTGCCATAGCCGATGCGCTGGCCCGTGGAGGAAAATGCCGCCAGCGGCGCAAGGACTAGATTGGGTAAGACCTCGGGTTGGTCAGCATCCGGCCCCAACGTGCCAAAACCCACCGGTACCAGCGGCTTGGAACGATCCCACGCCCGAAACACCATGGTTTCGGCATCGAGCAACACCGGTAGGGCGAGCTGAGCGGCTGTCTTGTTCAGGGCTTCCAACAAAGCCGCAGGATCGATCTCCGAGCCGATGGCATAGTAGGCCGACACCACCTGATCCCCCGCCTTGAACCACGTCTGCTCAGCCAGCGCCTTGGCAGCGCTCTGACGGCCCGAGACAGGCAAAGCGTCGCGCCGCGCAAGTGCGCTACCACGCAGTTCGGATTTACTTGGAAATGCCTGCGGCATGGAACGACCGCCAAAAGAAGAAAGTGAAGCCGCAACAACCGTGTCAGCGTCGATCCTGGGAAACCTACAAAGTAGGTGGGCGCCGTGTAGTCCGGTCCACGGACCGGTCCAGGGACAGCTCCCTTAAGGATCGGTAAGGCCCCAGGGAAAATGCCGATGCACGAGAAGCGCAGCTTCGAACCGGAAGATAAGCTTCGGCCAACCGAACTTCAATGCAATTCGGTCGCGCCTTAAGAGGATTGCACCGATTGCGTGATGTGTTCCAACCGTCCGGCCAGTTCTTCTACTTTCTGGCGCACCTTGTCGTCGGTTCCAGCATTGCTGTTTTGCGCCAGCGACAGATTGGCCTGCAACTCTGCGATCTGCGCCGAAAGCCGCTCGATTTGCGATTGGGCATCGCCCAACTTGTCGGTCATGACGAGCCCGGCCATGACGGCAAGGCGTGTGTCACCCACCTCGCCGAACGATCCGCGCAGCTCATCAACGGTCGCATCAAAGGTTTGTGCCAAGGCCGTCAGACGCGGCTCATCGCCATCTTCGCAGGCCAACCGGAACGAACGCCCGGCAATGGTGACGACAACTTGACCCATACCCGTCCTACAAACACGTCAACGCAAAGCGACCGATCAGCCGGCTGCGCCTTGTGACCCCGCTGGCCCACCAGCGGTCGAATCGCCAGCCAAAACGGTGCGTATGTTTTCCATAACATCCAACAGCCGCTGCGAGACAGCCTGGTTGGCCGCTTCCATGGCACGCGTCTCAGCTCGCGCGCTGTCCAGCAGTTGCGCCAGATGCGCCCGGTCCGTAGAGAGGCGCGCCACCTCAGCATAGAGTTTTTCGCGCTCTTCCAGCAAAGCACGGCGATGTCCGGTTTCGGCTTCCACGGCGGTGATCGCTCGATCGAGCCGCTCAAACGCCGATTGAAGATCACTGCCTGCCATCACATTCGCCCATCTTGCGCATTCCTCTCCGCCAAGGTTCACAGAACCGCCAAGTGTGCATTGCGCCATCCTTTGCGTCGCCGCCGCCAATGTAGGGAGCAGCGCTAAGCGCCGTCAACGGATCGCAGGCGGATTTCGGCACTTCGGCGTGCCAGTCTTTCCGGGCATGTCTTTTCAACCGCGCCCGGCTCCTTTAAGACGCCTCCGCATCCAGCGAAAACGCAAATAGCGTCGGCTCAGGCCGCGCACGATCAGACGGCTTATCACCATTATGACCGAGACCGACCGCCATACGGCCATGGCAAACGCCATCCGTTTTCTTTCCATGGACGCCGTTCAAAAGGCCAACTCCGGCCATCCAGGCTTGCCAATGGGCGCCGCGGACATCGCCACCGTGCTGTTTTCCAAGTTCATGAAGTTCGATCCGACCGAGCCCAACTGGCCTGACCGTGATCGCTTTGTACTCTCAGCCGGTCACGGCTCGATGCTGCTCTACTCGCTGCTCTATCTTCTTGGCGTCGAGGATATGACGCTGGATGATCTGAAAAGCTTTCGCCAGCTCGGATCCAAAACCGCTGGCCACCCTGAGTATGGGTTTGCCGGTGGGATCGAAACCACAACTGGACCGCTGGGCCAAGGCCTGGCCAACTCTGTCGGCATGGCGCTGGCCGAACGTATGCTGGCGGCCGATTTCGGCGACGACCTGGTCGATCATTACACCTATGTACTCGCCTCCGATGGCGACCTGATGGAAGGCATCAGCCACGAAGCGATTTCTATCGCCGGGCATTTGAAGCTGAACAAGCTAATCGTTCTGTGGGACGATAACGACATCTCTATTGATGGCCGCGTCACCCTGTCGGAGTCCGGCGACATGCTGGAGCGTTTCGAGGCCGCCAACTGGGACACAGTGCGTATCGATGGCCACAACGCCGCCGACATTGAAGCCGCGATCGAGCGTGCGCGCGGCAGCGACAAGCCAAGCCTGATCGCCTGTAAAACGAAGATCGGCTTTGGCGCGCCCAACAAGGAAGACACATCCAAAGCCCACGGATCGCCGCTCGGCGATGAAGAGATCGCCGCCACACGGGAGGCACTGGGCTGGGATCACCCACCCTTCGAGGTACCAGTGGATACGCTTGATGCTTGGCGGATCGTTGGCGTGAAAGGCGTGCACGAACGCGCCGAGTGGGACAAGCGTCACGACGCCGCCGATGTGCAAACGCGCGCAGAGTTCGACCGGCGCATGCGCGGTGACCTACCGGCCAACTTGGATGGCGCTGTCGAAGCCTTCATTGCGCAGGTGACCGAGGATGCGCCCAAAGTCGCCACCCGCAAAGCGTCCGAAATGGCGCTGGAAGCCATCATCCCGCACCTGCCCGAAGCGGTGTCCGGCTCGGCCGACCTCACCGGGTCCAACAACACGCTGACCAGCACCATGGTGCCGATTGCGCCCGGCGATTACGCCGGCAATTTCGTCCATTGGGGCATCCGCGAGCACGGCATGGCCGCTGCGATGAACGGCATGGCGCTGCATGGTGGCATCATCCCGATGTCGGGCACCTTCCTGGTGTTTTCCGACTATTCGCGCCCGGCCATCCGTCTGGCGGCGATCATGCATCAACGCGTCATCCACGTCCTCACCCACGATTCTATCGGTCTTGGCGAAGACGGTCCGACCCATCAGCCGGTGGAACATCTGGCAGCGTTGCGCGCGATCCCGAACCTGAAAGTCTTCCGGCCGGCAGACGTGGTGGAGACGGCCGAATGCTGGCATCTCTCGCTGCTCAATGAGGACGGCCCCAGCGTCCATGCCCTCACCCGCCAGGGCCTGCCGACCTTGCGCACCGACAATGGCGGCAAGAACCGCTCTGCCAAGGGCGCTTATGAACTGGCTTCGGCTGGCGGCGACGCGCAGGTGAGCCTCTTTGCCTCAGGCTCCGAAGTTGAGATCGCGATGGAGGCGCGCAAACTGCTGCGCGACGCTGGCATCAACGCCCGCGTGGTCTCCGTGCCCTGCTTTGAGCTTTTCGAAGCGCAAGAGGCCGATTACCAGGCTTCAACCATCGGCGAGGCTCCAGTGAACATCGCCATCGAAGCGGCGATCCGTATGGGTTGGGATCGATTTATCGGCACCGACGGCATCTTCATCGGCATGGACTCCTTCGGCGCCTCTGGCCCCTACAAGGAAGTCTACGCCCATTTCGGCATCACCGCCGAAGCGGCCGCCGAAGCTGCCAAGGCCGCCCTGGCCGAGGATTAACGGCTTTGCTGGTCGCGTGCTGCATAGCTGGCGCGCGCGATCAGCCCTTTATTGTCATGCAAAGGCGTCATACTGTGGGCGCAAAAGTGAGCTGACGCCGCGCGCCGGAGCACCGGAAGCGGTTTTGACAATCGGCCTCACCAAGAACACCAACACTAAGGGTCTAGGAGACAAGGAATGACGGTTAAAGTTGCCATCAACGGGTTTGGACGCATCGGTCGCAATGTCGTGCGCGCCATTTATGAATCAGGCCGCAAGGACATCGACGTCGTCGCGATCAATGATCTTGGCCCGGTGGAAACCAATGCCCATCTGATGCGCTACGACTCGGTGCACGGCAAGTTTCCCAAAGCGGTGGAAGTCGATGGCGACACCATCAAAATCGAAGGCGGCGACAGCTTTAAAGTGCTCGCCGAACGCGATCCGGCCAAGTTGCCCTGGGGCGAAATGGGCATCGACATCGTGATGGAATGCACCGGCATCTTCACCGCCAAAGACAAAGCCTCTCTGCATCTTGAGGCTGGCGCAAAACGCGTCCTGGTTTCTGCTCCGGCGGCCGGCGCCGACAAGACGATCGTTTACGGTGTGAACCACGATGTTCTGACCGCCGACGATCTGGTCGTCTCCAACGCTTCCTGCACCACCAACTGCCTGTCGCCTGTCGCCAAAGTGCTCAACGATGCCATCGGCATCGAAAAAGGCATGATGACCACGATCCACTCCTACACGGGCGACCAGCCAACGCTGGACACCATGCACAAGGATCTCTACCGCGCCCGCGCTGCGGCGATGTCGATGATCCCAACCTCCACCGGCGCTGCCAAAGCGGTCGGCCTGGTGCTGCCAGAACTGAACGGCAAGCTGGATGGTTTCGCCATGCGCGTGCCAACGCCCAACGTTTCGGTGGTCGACCTGAAGTTCATCGCCAAGAACGCCACATCGGTGGAAGCCGTGAACGCCGCCATCAAAGAGGCCGCCTCATCGGGTCCGCTCAAAGGCATTCTGGGCTACACCGAAGAGAAGCTGGTTTCGGTTGATTTCAACCACGACCCACACTCCTCGATCTTCCACATGGACCAGACCAAGGTCATGGACGGCACGTTCGTCTCGGTCCTCTCCTGGTACGACAATGAGTGGGGCTTCTCCTGCCGCATGGCCGACACCGCCGTTGCGATGGCAAAACTCATCTAGTGCAATACCGAACGGGCGTGGCGAAAGCCGCGCCCGTTTTCTTTAGGGTTGCCGGATGGAACCATACCTTGCGATCAAACTGGTCATTGCGTTGGTTTTCATTGGCGCCTTCGCTTTCATGCTGAAGGACACCATGCACAAACCTGACCGGGGCGATGGCGGTGATGGAGACTAGGCAATGCTGCAGAACATTCTGATTGGCGCAGGCATTGTCGCGCTCCTTTTCTATTCCTGGCTCGTCATTCGCCTGCTTAGCCATTCTTTTGGCAAGTTGGATCGCCTGAGCGACACGCTGGCTGAACGCGAAGCCAACAAAAAACGACTGGAAGCGAGAGGCAATATGTCCTTCAATACACTCGACGATATGGACCTTGACGGCAAAATTGTCCTGACCCGCGTCGACATCAATGTGCCGGTTGAAGATGGCAAGGTAACCGATGCAACGCGCATCGAGCGTATCGTGCCGACCATCAAGGACATTCAAAAGATGGGCGGCAAGCCCGTGCTGCTTGCCCATTTCGGTCGGCCCAAGGGCGAGCCGAAGCCGGAGTTCTCGCTGCGGATCACCGTGCCGGCGCTCGAAGCCGCGCTCGGCCAATCGATTACGTTCATCGAACGTCCAGACCGTGCAACGCTGGAAGCCGCGCCGGCCGACGCAGTTATCCTGGTGGAAAACACCCGCTTCACGCCGATGGAAGAAGCCAACGACCCGCAAATGGCGCAGTTCCTCGCCTCGCTTGGCGATGTCTATTGCAACGATGCGTTTTCCGCCGCTCACCGCGCCCACGCCTCCACCGAGGGCGTCGCGCGGATGCTGCCGGCCTGTGCCGGTCGCTTGATGGAGGCCGAACTGACCGCGCTCGGCAAAGCTTTGAAATCACCGGAGCATCCGCTGGTTGCTGTGGTCGGCGGCGCAAAAGTCTCCACCAAGCTCGACCTGCTCTCCAACCTGCTCGCCAAGGTCGACCATCTTGTGATCGGCGGCGGCATGGCCAACACCTTCCTCGCCGCAAAGGGGGTCGAGGTTGGCAAATCGCTCTGCGAGCACGATTTGGCCAACACCGCCCGCGCCATCATGGACAAGGCGGAGAGCGAAAACTGCACCATTCATCTGCCGATCGACATCGTCGTCGCGCAGGAATTTGCCGCCAACGCCTGGAACAAGACGGTTCCCGTCGATGAATGCCCCCCCGATGCGATGATCCTCGATGCAGGCCCGCAGACCGTCGCCAACGTCGTGGCCACCATCAAGGCCTCCAAGACCCTGGTCTGGAACGGACCACTCGGCGCGTTCGAGATCACACCCTTCGATGCCGCCACGGTGGCGGCTGCCCAAGGCGCGGCCGAAGCCACTAAGGCCGGCACGCTGCTTTCGGTGGCCGGTGGCGGCGACACCGTCGCTGCGCTTAATCATGCCGGTGTTTCAGATGATTTCACTTACATCTCGACCGCCGGTGGAGCCTTCCTGGAATGGCTGGAAGGCAAAACACTGCCGGGGGTAGCGGCGCTGGAAGCGGCGCAGACAGACTGACCCAGCGTCTAAGCGCTAAAAAAAACGACCTTTCAAGACAATCAAACATCGGGGGAACCAATGCCCAACGACCAACAGACCGAACAGATGACCAACGGCCAGGGCTTCATCGCCGCGCTCGACCAGAGCGGCGGGTCAACGCCCAAGGCGCTTAAGCTCTATGGGATCGAAGAGGACGCCTATTCGTCCGAGGCTGAGATGTTTGACCTCGTCCATGCCATGCGCACCCGGATCGCCAGCGCCCCAGCCTTTACCGGCGACAAGGTGATCGGCGCGATCCTTTTCGAAATGACGATGGATCGCGAGATGGGCGGCAAGCCATCGGCCCAGTATCTCTGGGAAGATCGCCGCGTCGTACCGTTCCTGAAGATCGACAAGGGTTTGGCGGATGAGGCAGACGGCGTCCAGCTGTTGAAACCAATCCCGGGCTTGGACGACCTGCTGTCACGCGCGGTCGATCATGGCATCTTCGGTACCAAGGAACGCTCCGTTATCAACAAGGCGTCAGCGAGCGGTATCGACGCTGTCGTCGCCCAGCAGTTCGAATTGGGCGCCCAGGTTCTCTCTCATGGTCTGATGCCGATCATCGAGCCTGAAGTCACAATCTCGATCGCCGACAAGGCTGAGGCAGAGGACCTGCTCTTGGCTTCTATCATCAAACATCTGGACGGTGTGCCGGACGGTCAGAAGGTGATGCTGAAGCTCAGCCTGCCCACCAAAACCAACCTCTACAAGCCGCTGGTTGACCACCCCAAGGTCATGCGGGTTGTGGCGCTCTCGGGAGGCTACGAGCGCGACGAAGCCAATGCCATCCTCGCCAAGAACACGGGCGTGATTGCAAGCTTCTCGCGCGCGCTCAGCGAAGGGCTTTCGGCACAGCAGAGCGACGACGAGTTCAACAGCACCATCGCCGCGACCATCGACTCGATCTACGCTGCATCAGTGGCTGGATAAGACGGCGGCTTCGCCCTTGCCGTTATCACGGAGTTCCATTCCATCGCGCTCAGCGTTGCAAAACGCACCAATAGGCTGGTGGAGTGGATTCCTGTGATGGAAGCGAGACCCGCGGCTAGCGGACCCACAGGAATGACGCCAGTGGTGTGATCCCGCGACTTCCACAAAATCGCCCTCATTCCCGCTCTTTTGGCCAGAAATGACCACCAGGACCATTCATGGCTTTTCTCGACTTCCGCTCCCGCCTGTTTTTGATCACGCTGCGTGACCTTCCGGAGGATTTCTCTGAACGGTTTGCCAGCGCCCTCGCCGGTGGAGACATTGGCTGCCTGCTGTTAGACGGCGATCAAAGTGACGAACGCGCTTTCCAAGACATGGCCGCGCCGTATGTGCAGACCGCGCAAAGCGCCAATGTCGCCGTGCTGGTCGCCGACGACAGCCGTTTGGCTGATCGCCTCGATGCTGACGGCGTCCACCTCACCGATCCAAAGGAGCTGGATGAAGACGGGCAAGCCAAACTGGCCGATCGCGGCATGATCGTCGGCATTGGCGGCATCAACACCCGTCATTTGGCACTACAGGTCGGCGAGCGCGAGCCGGATTATCTGTTCTTCGGTCGCACCGACCGCGACGCTACCGAAGAAACTCATCCCAAAACCGTGACGCTTGCCACCTGGTGGGCGCAGATGATGAAAATCCCTTGCGTGGCGCTGTCCGGCACATCCGATGAGGCATTCACCGCCTTGGCTGAAGCCGGCGTGGAATTTCTCGCCGTGCGTGAGCAGATCTGGACCGCCGAAGATCCTGGCGCCGAAGTAGCACGGTTGAACACGATACTCGACGCTATCGCCCACAAGCGCGCGGAGGCGGCTGCCTGATGCTGCGCACCCTTCTTACCCTTTTGCTGCTGGCGTCGCCTGCCATGGCGCAGGACACCGAAACGCCGCCCAATCCGGAGCCCGTCGATCTGGAGGCTGAAACAGAAGCCGAGACGGAAGCCGAAGACATCTTTGCGCTCGACCCGTTGGTTGCGTTCGAAGCCTTTTTTGCTGGCAACTACCCGCGCGCCTTCGACTTGGCAGTCACCTTTGCCGGGCGCGGCGATGCCCCGTCGATGCGACTGCTCGGTCAGATGTATTCAGCTGGGCTCGGAGTCGATGCAAACCAGGAAGAAGCTGCCCAGTGGTACCGCTTGGCGTCGCAGGCCGGCGATGTAGAAGCGAAGTTCCTGCTCGCCACCATGATCCTTGATGGCGCGTTCATCGAGCGCAACGAAGAGGAAGCCGCCAGCCTTCTACAAACGGCGACCGCCGAGGGGCACACCGACTCCAAACAGATGCTTGCCATGCTGCATTTGGAAGGCCGCGGCGTTGAGCGTGACCTGAACCGCGGCGCGCAGCTGATGCGCGAGGCGGCTGACGAAGGCAATGTCACCGCCATCTATACGCTCGGCATTCTCTATGCCGAAGGTGCAGGCGTCCGTCAGGATACCCGCGAGGCTTATGAATGGTTCGACCGCGCCGCTCGGCGCGGCAACACCGAGGCGCAGATCGAACTGGCCCTTGGCCTGTTGACCGGCGATGCAGGCGACCCCGACCTCACACAAGAACGGCGCACCGAGGACGCGATCTTCTGGTTCCGCCGGGCCGCCGAAGCAGGTAATCCGGTGGCTGAAAACCGCCTCGCCCATGCCTACAGCCAAGGGTTCGGCGTTCCGCTCGACCCGGTTGAAGCGGCCTACTATCACGCCCGCGCCGTGGCTGGTGGCTTGTCGGATGCGCGTCTGGATGCCTTTGTCAGCGCCTTGCCGGAAGCGCAGCGCCAAGAGGCCCAGGACCGCATCGCCCGCGACCGCGCGCCAGACAACCCTCTGGACTGACCCAACACGACGCGGCCACACGCGCACCGGCACGGCAACAAGAGTTGCCTTGCATGGCTGAGTGTGGTCCACAGCCCACAAAGCCCGGCGCGATCGCGCACGAACATCCCAGCAACGAGTACAGTTCCCATGAAAATCAATGGCAATGAAATCCGGCCTGGCATGGTCATCGAGTACGATGGCGGCCTGTGGGCGGTGGTGAAAACCGGCGCGGTGAAGCCCGGTAAGGGCCCGGCCTACAACCAGGTTGAGCTGAAAAACCTGATCGATGGCCGCAAGCTCAACAACCGCTTCGGCGCTGACGAGCGCGTTGAGCGTGCCCGCATCGACACCAAGGATTTTCAGTATCTCTATGAAGAGGGTGACATGCTCGTCTTCATGGACTCTGAAACCTATGAGCAGATCAATCTGTCCAAGGATTTTGTCGGCGACCGCGCCGCGTTCCTGCAGGACGGCATGCAGGTGATGGTCGAGCTGCACGATGAAACGCCCATCGGCTTCCAACTGCCAAGCCAAGTGACGCTGGAAATTGTCGAGGCCGACGCTGTCGTCAAGGGCCAGACGCAGTCTTCGTCCTATAAGCCGGCCATGTTGGAAAACGGGCTGAAGGTTATGGTGCCACCCTTCATCAAGTCCGGTGAGCGGATCATCGTTGACACCGCCGAAATCACCTATGTGAAGCGCGCGGACTAGAACAACCACAATGGCAAAATCAGCCCTTCTCACCGTAATGGAACGCGCGGCGCGCAAGGCCGGGCGTGGTCTGACGCGCGATTTTGGCGAGGTGGAACGCCTGCAGGTTTCCACCAAGGGCCCGAGCGACTTCGTGTCCGACGCTGATCGCCGCGCTGAAGAGCGCATCTATGAAGTGTTGCAGGAAGCGCGCCCGACATGGGGCTTCCTGGGTGAAGAAGGCGGCGAGATCAAAGGCAAGGACAAGCAGCATCGCTGGATTGTCGATCCGCTCGATGGCACCACCAACTTCCTGCATGGAATGCCGCACTTTGCCGTATCCATCGGGCTGGAGCGCGATGGCGAGATGGTGGCGGGTCTCGTCTATAACCCGATTTCGGACGACATGTTCTCCGCCGAAAAGGGCCAGGGCGCTTTCCTCAACGACAAGCGCCTGCGCGTCGCCGCTCGCCGCAGACTGTCAGATTCGGTGATCGTCAACGGCATGCCGCATCTCGGACGCGGCGATCATGCGCTGTTCCTGCGCGAAGTGGCCACCATGATGCGCAAGGTCGCCGGCCTGCGCCGCATGGGCGCCGCAGCGCTGGATCTCTGCTGGGTCGCCGCCGGTCGCCTCGATGGTTACTGGGAGGCGGGCCTCTCGCCCTGGGACATGGCGGCCGGTCTTTTAATCGTGCGCGAAGCCGGCGGCATTACCCGCGACACGATGGGTGGTACGGCGATTTTCGACACCGGATCGGTCGTTGCCGGTAATGATTTGATCGTTGGTCAGATCCTGAAAGTGCTCGGCGAAGCCCGGCAGGCGCAGGCCAAGCTCGCCAACGCCAAAAAGGGCGCCTGATCCATGGAAAGAGCCGCAATTAAGCACCACCCAAGGATGGTCACAATTGAAGGTTCTGTCTGGACCGAGAACACGCTATGAGGGGTTGCGTCAGGGTCGCTGACCCAGGACGCGAATCGATAACGACCTTAAGACCGCAGTTGAGCATGAGGCATGCCGATGGCTGACAGTGCCGATCCCCACAGCCTATCCCGCCCGACGATCTATTTGGCGCTGATGGCCGTGTTTGTTGGCTTAGCCGGCTTTCTCGTCCTTATCCTTTACCGCCCAATCGCAACTGCCTTTGCCGCCAATCCAGGGCTGAACGGCCTGATCATCGGCGTTTTGATCCTCGGCATCGTTCTGGCGGTGTTTCAGGTCATCCGGCTGATGCCGGAGATCAAATGGGTCAATGGCTTCCGTTTGGTCGATTATGGCGCGGGCTTCGACCAGCCCAATCCGCGCCTGCTGTCCCAGCTCGCCAGCTATCTGCGCGACTCCCAAGGCGTCAGCGGCCCCACCATGTCGACCCAGACGGTGCGTTCAATCCTGGAATCGGTTGGCACACGCCTCGATGAAGGGCGCGAAATCCTGCGCTACATGATCGGCCTGTTGGTGTTTCTCGGCCTCCTCGGTACGTTTTGGGGCCTAACCCAAACTATTGCCTCGGTGGGGGACACGATCGACGGCCTCGATGTCACCTCTGGCGATTTCGGCACCATTTTCGAGAACCTCAAAACCGGCCTGTCCGCCCCGCTCGACGGCATGGGCACGGCGTTTTCCTCCTCCCTGTTCGGTCTGGCTGGCTCGCTTGTCCTTGGTTTCCTCGACCTGCAGGCCGGCCAAGCCCAGAACCGTTTCTACACCGAGCTTGAGGACTGGATGTCCAACATGGCCGGCGTTGACGTCTCACAGGCAGGCGCGGAAACCAGTTCCACCGAAACCGCGATCGTATCGCTGGAGCGGTCGGTCGATCGCCTGGCCCGTCAGATTGCGGCGCAGAACCAACTATCCTCCTCGCAGACCGGGTCGTCGACCGGTTCCAGTGCCGCCAGCACCGGCGACCAAGCCGCCGTCAAACAATCCATCGATAGCCTCGCGGCCGGCGTTCAATCGCTCGTCCAGCACATGCGCTCCGAGCAGCAGATGCTGCGCGATTGGGTCGAAGACCAGGGCGAACACACCAAGCGCCTGGCGACCGTCATGGAAGATGTTTCGCGCACCATGTCCAATGGCGGGCGCGGCCAGGAACCGGGCGAATAGGTGATATGGCGCTTTCCCGATCCCGTCGGCGCTCCGGAGCGGTCGATTACTGGCCGGGCTTCGTCGATGCCATGGCCACGCTTCTCCTGGTCATCATCTTTCTTCTCTCGATCTTCATGCTGGCCCAGTTTTTTCTGAGCCAGGAGATCACCGGGCGTGACACGGTTTTGAACCGCCTCAACGCGCAGATCGCCGAGCTTACTGAACTGCTGGCGCTGGAACGGGCGACCGGCCAGGAACTGCAAAGCCGTCTGGCAACGCTGACCGCGAGCCTTGAAAGCGCCCGCGAAGAACAGGATCGTCTGACCGGCCTTCTGCAAACCCCAGAGACCGAAGACACCAGCGGGTCGATCATTGCCGGGCTGCAAAACCAGGTCGATGAAGAACAGGCAATCTCCCGTGAGGCGCTCAATCAGGTGGAGCTTCTCAACCAGCAGATTTCGGCCCTGCGCCGCCAGATCGCCGCGCTTGAAGACGCGCTTGATGCCTCAGAAACCCGTGACCGCGAAAGCCAGACCCGGATCGCCGATCTTGGCCGCAGGTTGAATGTTGCGCTGGCCCAGCGTGTCCAAGAACTCTCGCAGTTCCGCTCCGACTTTTTCGGCCGCTTGCGGCAAATCCTCTCCCAGCGCTCCGACATTCGTGTCGTCGGTGACCGTTTCGTCTTCCAGTCCGAAGTGCTGTTTGATTCCGGCTCCGCCGACATCAACCCAGGCGGCAGCGATGAACTGTCTCGCCTTGCCGAGGCCGTCCGCGAACTGGAAGCGGCGATCCCCGAAGAGATCAATTGGGTGATCCGCGTTGATGGCCACACGGACTCGCGGCCCCTCTCCGGCACCGGTCTTTACGCCACCAACTGGGAGCTATCGACGGCCCGCGCGACTTCGGTGGTGCGCTTCCTGGTCGATCAGGGGGTCGCGCCGGAACATCTGATGGCGGCAGGCTTCGGCGAGTTTCAGCCCATCGCAGAAGGCGAGGACGATGACAGCCTCGCCAGGAATAGGCGTATCGAGTTCAAGCTGACCGAACGGTAGGGCAAGGGCAGGTGGAAAAAACAAAGCGAGCAGAGATCATCGCCCGCTTTGTCTTTATATAAGCATCAGCCGATGATGCGCGATGCGCTGATGTAAACAGCATCGCGGGTGCGATTTTCGAAGTCGGCGACGAAACCTTCCCATTCAGGGCCGCCCATTTCCTCATCGACCTGCTCACCGGGCTTTGATTTGATCGCGACCACGTATTGGAACGGTGGCTTGCCACCTTCCAAGGTTTCCTCGGCACGATAATAGACCGGATCGCTCATAGACGAGACCTTCTCATATCCAGGAAGGTCGACCTCTTGCAGCCATTTTTCAAAATCCTCTTGCCCTTGTTCGGGTGCAAGATTGTACATCACGATCATCGTATCGTTGGGGGACTGTGCGGGGGTGTTTGCCATGTGTCTGTTCCTTTCGTCGGCAAGAGTCGCCCGGTACTTGGTGAGGCCCGGGAATTCGTGATCGAAGTACGAAGCGTGGAAGGTCGCATAGGGTTCGAAGTGCTTCTCATAGAGAGCCTTCGCAGCATCATTGCCATTGATCACCATGATGCCGATGCTTGACGCGCCCATGCCGCGAGCCTCCTCAAAGGCTGCATTCATAAGCGCATGACCGAGACCCTTGCCGCGCGCATCAGGTGAGACGGCCACCGTCTCGATGATCACGTCTGCTTGTGGCTTCAGAAATCCGGTGTCTCCGCTCCACACCTTTTCATAGGCTGCGCGGAACGCTTGTTTCGAAGCCTCCGTCCAACCCAAATGGCGAGCCATCTGGGGGAGCTTGTCGAGATTGAAGAGTCCTTGCGAAGGCGGCGTCTCCAGCGGCCTGAAGACCGCACAGCACGCTGCCGGCTCTCCGTCCAACTCCAGGATGATGAAGTCTTCCGCATTGCCCCAGTTGGATGCGTTGTTGCGGAACATCTGTTCCAGGAAAGTCAGCGTGGTGCTGCCCGTTGGGCCGACAAGTTCATCCCAGAACGACTGGTCGAACGGCGGCAGCGAGGCCTCATAATCCATCCGCGCTAAAAACGCGGCATCATCGATTGTGCCCTTGCGCTTCCTGATCGATTGCACTTCACACGCTCCGTCGTTAACATACACCACGTATGTAAAATATAACATACACGCCGTATGTCAAGAGAGACCGATATGAAGGTGCGTGAACAGAAGAAGGCGGAGACGTCTGCCCGGCTGATTGCGGCAGCGAGAAAGAGCTTCCTGGAGCGGGGCTATGCACGCACATCGATGGATGAGCTATGCGCCGAGGCTGGCGTTACGCGCGGCGCGCTCTATCACAATTTCGGCGGTAAAGAGGGCCTGTTTGAAGCCGTTGTCCGCCAGATAGACCATGAGGTGGGAGAACGACTGCTGACCCTTGCCGGGACGGATGAGAGCCTCAACGGTTTCATCAAGACCTGCGTCGCCTATCTTGAGATGGCCCTCGAACCAGAGGTGCAGCAAATCTTGTTCAAGGATGGTCCCGCCGTTCTTGGGCAGCGCCTTCGGCAGATCGATCAGGAGGGCAGCATCGAGCCACTTCGCGACGCCATCGAAGCCATGCAGATCAGCGGCATCATCAAACAAGGCAATGCCATGGCATTCGCCGTGCTTATCAATGGCGCGATGATTGATGCCGCACTCTGGATTGCAGCCGATGCGGACGGCCAGCACCGTTTTGCATTAGCATCGGCAGCGCTGAAGGAGCTGATCGAGGGCCTGGCCGTTTAGGAGTTGGCGGTGCCTACGGACTTGGAGCTGACATTCAGCTTAAACCCTTTCCACCGCCTTCTCCGGCACATCGGAAAACTGCAAATCTGCCAGGCGAGCGTAAAGCCCATTAGAAGCGGCGAGTTCTGCGTGCGTGCCGCGCTCAACCACCTTGCCTTCGTCCAGCACAACGATCTGGTCGGCACTACGCACCGTGGCCAATCGATGGGCAATCACGATCACCGTGCGGCCCACCATCAACCGTTCCAACGCGTCCTGCACCAGATGCTCGCTCTCGGCATCAAGGGCGCTGGTAGCCTCATCAAGCAGCAGGATGGGCGCATCCTGCAGCACGGCACGAGCAATGGCGATCCGCTGGCGCTGACCGCCTGACAGGTTCACCCCGCGCTCGCCAAGCATGGTGTTGATGCCGTCCGGCATGCCGTAAACGAACGCGGACGCATTGGCTGCGGCCAGGGCAGCTTGAATATCGTCCTCGCTGGCATCAGGACGGGCAAAAGCGACATTGTCGCGTACGCTGGCGGCAAAGATCGCAACATCCTGCGGCACCAGCGCCATTTTTTGGCGCAGCGCGACTGGGTCTATCGCCGCCACCTTCTTGCCATCGACCAACACGTCGCCGCTTTCGGCATCGTAAAAACGCATCAGCAGTTGAAGCACCGTCGATTTGCCCGCGCCGGAAGGCCCAACCAGCGCCACCGTTTTACCGGGCAAAGCCTCGAACGACACATCGCGCAGGACCGGCTGGCTGGTGTTCGATCCGCCAAGATCGCCATAACGGAATGACACGTGATCGAATACCACGTGGCCGATATCACCAGCCACTGGCGTGACAGGCTTCGATGCACCGTCCTGGTCGTTGGGCAGGATCTTCACGTCCACTTTCAAAAGGCCGCAGAGCCGATCCGCCGCACCAACGGCCTGCGCCACCTCACCAACCACCTGACTCACTTCACCAAGCGCGCCGGCAGCAAACACCGCATAGAGCAGAAACTGGCCGAGCTCACCGGCGGTCATGTCCCCGGCCACCACAGCGTTGGCGCCGTACCAGAGCACTAAGACGACGCTTGAAAAGATCACGAAGATCGCAAAGGAGGTGAGCAGCGCGCGGGCGATGATCGAATGCCGCGCGGCTTCAAAAGAGGCTTCAACAGCGCGGGCAAATGCGCCAGCCAACCGGCCTTGGGCTGTATGGGCCTGCACTGTGCGCACTGAGCTGATCGCTTCGCTCGCCATCGCCGAGGCATCAGCGAGCACGTCTTGCGCCACCCGCGAGCGCGCCCGCACCTGGCGGCCAAACACGATTAACGGCAGGACGATGAATGGGATCGCGATCAGCACAGCACCGGAAAGCGCCGGGCTGGTCACAACCATCATGATGCTGGCGCCGACGAACATGAAAAAGTTGCGCAGCGCGACCGACACGCTCGACCCGACAGCGGACTTCATCTGCGTCGCGTCGCTCGTCAGGCGCGAGACCAGTTCCCCAGCCCTGGCGCGATCGTGAAAGGACAGATCGAACCGCATAATCCGCTTGAAGACGGCAGACCGCAAATCGGCCACCACCCGCTCGCCAAGCCACGTAACCAGATAAAACCGCAAGGCGCTCATCACGGCCAGAATGCTGACCACGGCAATCAAACCCAGAAACACCCCACCGAGCGGCACGCCATCTTCGCCGGTGAAGCCGCGGTCAATGACCATGCGCACCGACAGGGGAACTGTCAGCGTCGCGCCGGTGGACCCGACAAGGGCGAAAAACGCCGCCACGATGCGGCCCTTGTAGGGTGCGATAAACGGCCAGAGATCGCGCAATGTTTGACGAGCGGACTGCACATCAAGGCGCGGTGGCGCAGCGGGGGCATCAGCGGAGTTGGCCATGTCATTCCCTACCGATCAAATCGGTTTGATGGCAAGGTTTTACAGCCCATCACTTGGGGGAGTGAGCCGATTGATCGCAGGCAAGGCCAACCCACCGGCCAAGTCTGGCGCAAGTCGCTTGCAAGCCGTCGCCCCATCGTGTATCGACGCGCGCTGAAGCGACAGATTTTGACCGCTGGACAATTTCAGTCGCGACCGAATTTTTCACATCAATCGTGATCAACGCTGCACCAATTTGGCGCGCGGGCGTCGCAATGACGGACAAAGACGATGAAACAGGATATCCATCCCGACTACCACACCATCAAAGTGGTGATGACCGACGGCACCGAGTACGAAACCCGCTCGACCTACGGCAAAGAAGGCGACACGCTGCGCCTCGATATCGATCCAACAACCCATCCTGCCTGGACTGGCGGTCAGCAGACTCTGCTCGACCGTGGTGGCCGTCTCTCGAAGTTCAAGAACAAGTTCGACGGTTTCCTCGGCTCCAAATAAGCCCGGGCAATCCGTTCAAAACGACAAAAGGCACCCTATTGGGTGCCTTTTTTTGTTTTAGCTTGAAAAGGGTGGCGCCCTAGCCGAACGCGTCTGACAGACGCGCCATCTGTTCGGCCACTGGGTTGGCGGCAGGCTCTTCCTGCTGCACCCTTTCGCCGCGCTGATAAAAAATGCCGTCAAGGCGCTGCACGCGGGTTTGCAGATCCAGCGAGGCGTCCACCAGTTCGCGCAGCGTTCCGGGCAGCTCGTCCCAACCCGGACCTTGCGTCGGGCTGGACAGCCCATGAATACGCACCTTGGCCTTTTCTTCAGCCGCCTGCTCCAGGGTCATTTCCCCTTCGTGCACGGCTCGCTGAAGGAGCAGCCAGGAGGCCAGCTGCATCAACCGGGTGGTCAGCCGCATCGACTCCGTCGCGTAGGCCATCGCACCGGCGCGCGGCAGGTCCTTTGCTTCTTCGCGGCCTTCCTTGTCGAGATACTCAGCCGTCGTCTCGACAAGCTGCATGCCATGCTCGAACAGCTCGTGGAACGCGTTCGACCCGACCAGCCGGTCGGCAAAAGACACAGGGTCATCGACGCCCGTCAGCCGATCATCGTCCATGCCGCTCGTTCGATCCATCGTGCTACGCCATCATTGTTGCTGCTTTTGTCCGGCCCAGAGCATAGCCGATTTGGCCGAACCGTCTATATCCGCGCGCACCCTAAGGGCCGCGTTCTTCAGGCTCGGTTAACGCTGATTGGTCACCGATTGCCGCTCGCGCCGTCGGGTCAGCGCAAAAAAAAAGCCGCAGCAGATGCCACGGCTGAATAATCAGTTTGAAAACAGGGAGGCGTCAATGAGCAACCAATCGCTCAGAAACTGTCGAGAAAACTCGATGACTTGAAGGTAAGCGAGAAAGGTTTCCAAAACCTTAACGCATCGAAATTGAGTGAATTTGTTTACTCCAATCTAGGCATGGCTGTTCTCAGCGACCGCTTGAAGCTCATTGATCAGCCAGGTAATCATGGGGTTTTTCTCTTCGCGCACATGCCGAACGGCCTGCACATGAAAAGCGCGAATGTCCAACGGCGGCGGTGCAAAGGCCAACCCGAACCGCGTGGCGTGAGCCCTCACCAACGCAGCGGGCAAGGTTGCAAGCATCGCATTGCCAGGCAGCATCGCCAGCGCCGGCAGGAACAGCGGCACGGAGAGCACCACGCGCCGCTTCAACCCCTGCCCAGCCAACACCTGATCAACGATACCGGCCATGGTCGCATCTCCTGAAACCAGCAGATGATCGGCGGACAGATAAACGTCGAGATCTTGACCGTCCTTTAGGAAGGGATGGCTTGGGTGCGCGGCGACCAGATAGGTTTCCTCAAGCAAAGGAGCACTCAGATACGCCGCCGTCAGCTCCGGAAAAAATCCGAGCGCCAGATCGACATCACCGGCCTCCAGCGCTTTCAAAGCGTCCGGCTTGGCAAGCGCCTGAATGGAAAGGGTCATCCCGGGCGCAATGGCACGCAGTAGCGCAAGTAGCGCCGGCACAATGGTGGCGATCTCATAATCCTGCGCCGCCAGCCGGATATGGGCCTGGCTTCGCCTGGGCTCAAAGGAAATCGGTCCAGCCAAGGCGCCCTGCAAGGCCTCCAGCGCCGCTTGAACGGCAGGCTCGATGGACCGCGCAAATGCCGTTGGCTCCAACCCGTGGGGCCGGCGCAGAAAAAGCTCATCGCCAAAGACATCGCGCAACCGCCGCAGCGCGTGACTAATGGACGAGTTAGTCAGGCCGAGTTCCTCAGCCACCAAGGTGGCTTTGCCGAGTCGCATCAAGCCAGAAAAAACCAGCAGGACGGTGACATCCAACCGTCTAAGTTTAACTTTATCGAAATCAGACATGAAGTTATTTCAGTTTTGTTGAATAAGCTCTTTGCCTATCTCTATCGCTGACAGCGCACAAGAGCGCTCCACGAAAGGGAACTTCAATGACCCATATTTTGATGATCGCATCCAACCCCGCCACCTCGCCGGTCACCGGCTGGCCGATCGGTTTCTGGTGGGCCGAACTCACCCACGCCTACAAGGAATTCGAAGAAGCCGGTTACAGCATCACCATCGCATCGCCTGATGGCGGTGATCTGGAGGCCGACGGCTATTCCGATCCGGAGGATGAAAGCGGCTACTCCGCCGAGGACACCATCTCGCTGGCCTTCAAACAGACACCAGAAAAAATGGCGCTGCTGAAAGGTACGCCCAAACTCGCTGACCTCAATGCAGCCGATTACGACGCGGTGTTTGTGGTCGGCGGTCAGGGCCCGATGGTGACCATGATCGATGACACGGCAACGCAGGACTTTCTCGCGCGCTTCTATGAGGCCGGCAAACCGACCGCCGCCGTCTGCCACGGCACCTGCGTGCTGTTGAAGGCCAAGCTATCGAACGGCGATCTTCTTGTGAAAGGCAAGCGCTGGACCGGCTTTGCCAACTCCGAAGAAGAATATGCAGAAAATGCCGTCGGCCAGAAAATCCAACCGTTCTGGATCGAAACCGAAACTCGGAAGCTGGCTGATACAAGCTTCGAAGTTGCCGGACCGATGGAAGAGTTCGCCATCCGTGATGGCAATCTGATCACCGGCCAGCAGCAAATGTCGGCAGGCGCCGCAGCGCGCGAAGTTATCGCCGCGCTACGTGGTTAGGCTGGCCACATGGGACAGATGATCCTCATCGCCATGGCGCTCGCCACCGGCGCCATGATCCCGCTCCAGCTGGCCTTCAACGGTCAGCTGGGCACTGCGCTGAAGGGGCTGGTGATGGCCTCCTTTTTCGTCTTCCTCACCGGCGTGCTGGCCACTGGCTTGGTACTCTTGATCGCGCGAACGCCGCTGCCCGACATGGCGACCATGAAGGCCGTGCCGGTCTCCGCCTGGGTCGGCGGCATCATCGCTACGCTCTACATCTTGGCGGTGGTCTATCTGGTGCCCAAGCTTGGCGTTGGATCAGCGGCGGTGCTCATCATCGCCGGGCAGTTGGTGACCGCCCTGGTGCTCGATCATCTAGGCGCTTTCGGCACAGCGCAGGACCCAATCACCTGGATCAAGGCATCCGGCGCCGGGTTGGTGCTGGCTGGAGCGGCACTGGTGAAATTCGCCTGAGGCCCTAGGATTTCGGCGTGCCAAACACGGAATCGGCGGCGAGCCGGGCAGCATCCTTGGCCTTCATTGCCTCTTCGCAGCGCGTGATCTCGCCGCGCAACGCTTCGATCCGCTCGGCCAACTCGCCCACGGACGCATCGGAGAGATCATCGCCGACACTGATTTTTGGTTTTGGTTTCGGTTCCAGATCGAGATCCATGCCCTTTGTCCCCCTTCAATGCAGCCCTTGGCCCGGTTATGCGTTGCATTGAAGTGTATCGCCCCTCCCCAGCACGCAACAAGGGCCAACCATGGACAGCCTTTTTGATCTTCCCGGCAGCATCAACGTCATCACCATCGACCGACCTGGGGGACCGGATGTTCTGGTGCCGGGGACACGGCCCATGCCGCAGCATCTGGACGAGCATAAGGTCTTGATCAAGGTGGCCGCCGCCGGCGTCAATCGGCCCGATGTTCTGCAACGGGTCGGCGCCTACCCGCCACCCAAGGGCGCAAGCGACATCCCGGGGCTGGAAGTGGCTGGCACCATCTTCGCGCGGGCGCGCGGCGCCGAGCGCCATGAGGTCGGCGATGAGGTAACCGCGCTGGTGATCGGCGGTGGTTATGGCGACTATTGCGTGGCCGATGAACGCCACGCCCTACCAATCCCCGATGGGCTGTCGCTGGAAGAGGCCGCCGGGATTCCCGAGACAGCGTTCACCGTCTGGTCGAACGTCTTTGACCGAGGCGGTTTGACCGAGGGCGAGACGTTCCTGGTCCATGGTGGCACATCCGGCATTGGGACCATGGCGATCCAGCTCGCCAAGGCCCATGGCGCGACGGTCCTGGCCACCGCTGGAACGGACGAGAAGTGTGAGGCGATGGCCAAGCTCGGCGCCGACCACACCTTCAACTATCAGCGCGAGGACTATGTGGAGGGCGTCAAAGCCGCGACCGACGGCAAAGGCGCCAATGTCATCCTCGATATGGTCGGCGGCGACTACATAGAACGCAATTGGAAAGCCGCCGCCGTTGAAGGGCGGATCGTGCAGATCGCGTTCTTGAATGGCGCAAGCGTGGAAGCGGACTTCTCCCGTCTCATGCTCAAACGGCTCACCCACACCGGCTCCACCCTTCGGGCCCGCTCCGACGCCTTTAAGGCCCAGCTGGCCGACGATGTGCTGCACCATGTCTGGCCGCTGATCGAGGCCGGGGACGTCACCATTCCTGTCGACTCGGTGTTTCCGCTTGCCGAGGCGAGCAAGGCGCATCAGCGCATGGAAAGCTCAAAGCATATGGGCAAGATCATCCTGCGACCCTAAAAGCGGCCGCCGCCTAGCGGACCGATTCACCCCTCGACCAAAGACGAAAGACTGCGCGGCTAGACATTTATCCATTATATTTGTATATACAAATATATTCAGAAATGGAGCTTCCCATGAGCACACTTGCAACCCTAGCGCCGCAGGCCAACGCGGCAGCGCAATCTGGGCCCGCGCCCTACAGCCCCCTGATGTTTCTTGCCGCCCTTGGCGCCGGCGGTCTGGTCGTCACCTTCTTCATGTTTTTGATGTTCTGGGTGCCGCATCCGGGACAACCGGTTCCGGTGTTTGAAGACGTAATGGCTGCCTTCTCCACCGGAGGTCTCGCCATGCAGGCCGCCATCTCCATCGCCTTGGCCGGCATCGCCTTTTTCGGTGCGACGCTCGTCCGGCTTCTGGTCTGGAACGTCCAACGCCTGCGCCAGTTTTCGCGTACGCCGGCCTATGACACGCTGATGGGCAGCAATGCCGGCAGCCAGATCATGGCGATGCCACTCGCCTTCGCGATGGCGATCAATGCTGGTTTTATTCTCGGCCTGGTGTTCGTGCCGAACCTTTGGAGCGTAGTGGAATACCTCTTCCCGCTGGCCATGATCGCGTTTGCCATTATCGGCTTCTATGCCTTCAAACTGTTTGCCCGCTTTGCCAGCAACGCGCTGGGCGGCGGACTGGACTGCGCCAAAAACAACTCGCTGGCGCAGATGCTGCCCGCCTTTGCCTTCGCCATGATCGGTGTTGGACTGGCAGCCCCAGCGGCCATGTCGACAAATGCTGTCACCGTCGCCGTCTCGCTCGGCCTTTCGACGCTGTTTATCTTGGCATCGATCGTTCAGGGCTTGATCGCCCTGACTCTCGGCGTGCGCTCGATGATGGAAAATGGCTTGGCTGCCGATGGCGCGCCAACCTTGATGATCGGCGTGCCGATCCTCACCGTGCTCGGCATCGCGTTCCTGCGCCAGAACCATGGTTTGCACGTGCATTTCGATGCGCACACCTCGGCTGGCAGCACCTTTATGATGCTGACCACCTTGATTGCCGCACAGATCCTGTTGCTTGCCGCAGGGTGGGGCGCGCTGAAAAAGACGAACTATCTCGGCCGCTTCATAAGTGGACCAGAATCCTCGCCAGGATCACTCGCCCTGCTTTGCCCGGTGGTCGCCTTCTCGGTGATGGGTCACTTCTTGATCAACAAGGGCTTGGTCGCCACCGGCCTGATCGCGAAGTTCGGTCTCGCCTATTGGAGTGTCACAGCCATCCCGCTGCTGTTCCAAGTGCTGGCCATCTGGCTGTTCTTCAAGCTGCTTGCTAAGCTGATGCGGCAGGCGCCAACGGCACCCTTGAGCACCGCCGCCACGGCCTAACCCCAATCGACCCACGGGCTGGACCTCCAGCCCGTGGCCTCTTGCGAGCCAACCATGTCGACCCAAACCCTTGAACGGCCTTCCCCGACTGCCGACTCCATGGCCGCCAATGTCGGCGAAGTGACGGAAATTCTCAAACTGCTCAGCGCCCCGGCGCGGCTTCTGGCAGTGTGTCACTTGGTGGACGGCGAGAAATCGGTTGGCACTTTGGCAGAGCTCACCGGCAGCAAACCCACCACACTATCCCAACACCTGGCGCTTTTGCGCGCCCACGGATTGGTGTCCACACGCCGCGACGGCACAACGATTTATTACACGCTGGCATCAGACGACATTCGCGGTCTCATCGCCTATTTGCACCAAGCCTGGTGCAAAAGCTGAACACCCAACCGGCAACCAAGCATTGCAACCGGTTTGTAAATTTACTATACGGTTCGCACTTTCCCGACATCTTCATTGTGATGCTCGGCCCCGCGATCGGAAACCCTCCGACCGGGCCTGAAGAGCTTTTTTGCTAGGATTCCACCATGGCCGAAACACTTTTGATGCCCAAAGCGACCGCCGTCTGGCTGGTCGACAACACCGCGCTCACCTTCGAACAGATCGCCAAGTTCTGCGCGCTGCATCCCCTTGAGGTGAAAGCCATCGCCGATGGCGAAGCCGCGCAGGGCATCAAGGGCCTCGACCCACTGCAGACCGGCCAGTTGACCCGCGAGCAGATCACGGCAGCCGAAGAAAACCCGGCGCTGGAGCTAAAAATTCAACCGGCCAAAACCGTCGTCGCCACCAGCACCAAAAAGCGCGGCCCACGCTACACGCCGGTTTCCCGCCGCCATGATCGTCCTAATGCCATCCTGTGGTTGCTGCGCAACCACAAGGAGCTGAAGGATGCGCAGATCATGCGCTTGGTCGG
Organism: Hyphomicrobiales bacterium; assembly: GCA_017642935.1. NCBI lineage: Bacteria > Pseudomonadati > Pseudomonadota > Alphaproteobacteria > Hyphomicrobiales > Hyphomicrobiales bacterium. Next base: position 1,263,494 of record JAEPOK010000002.1, on the reverse strand, counting down.
CACCACCAAAAACACCATCGAATCGATCCGCTCCGGCGCCCACTGGAACGCCGCCAACCTGACGCCAATGGACCCGGTGACGCTTGGCCTCTGCAAACAGATCGAGCTTGATCTGGAAGTTCAGAAAGCCTCGCGCAATGCGCCGCCGGCTGTGGAAGCCGCAGGACCGGTTCTGTTGTCGGCTGAAGAAGCTTTGGCAGCGACGACCCCGACTGAGTTCCAGAGCGAAGAAGAAGCCGGCATCGAAGAGGTGTTTGGCACGTCGGAACCGACGCAAGAGCAAGAAGAAGAAGCCGCCCAGGAGGCGCAGGACGACCTGGACGCCGACTCTGTCTTTGCCAAGCTGAAGGAACTGACGAGCCCGACCGACGAAGGCGAAGAGAACAAGTCTTAAGCAGAAAGGGTTTAGGTGCTCGGCTCGACCGGCACGGTGTAGTTCAAGCCGAGCCGACCGCCATCCACGTACAGCGTCTGACCGGTGACGTAGCTTGCCTGGTCACTGGCGAGAAACGCGGCAATGGACGCGATCTCGCTGGCTTCACCGATGCGTCCAAGCGGTGTGCGCGTCATCATCCGATCGCGGATATCAGCGTCGGCCAGCACCTTTTCCACCATCTCGGTCATGATCGTGCCCGGTCCGATGGCGTTGACCCGAATGCCGTGTTTGGCAAGCGACAGCGCCATCACCTTGGTGAGCTGCTTCACTCCGCCTTTTGAAGCAACATAGGGCACCTGATTGGGGATCGCGAGTTCGGCGTTGACGCTCGACATGGTGATAATCGTGCCCGGCTTCTCGCCCGCCTCGACACGCTCCACCATATGTTTGGCCACTGCCTGGCAAGTGAGAAAAACACCTTTCAGATTGACGCCAATCACGCGGTCAAAATCGGCTTCCTCAACGTCCAGAAAATCGGCGGTGTGGACGATCCCTGCATTGGCGACCAGCACATCAATCTCGCCATAGGCTTCAAGGCTCTTGGCAAGCAGATTGCGCACGTCCAGCCGGTCGGCAACATCGCAATGCACGTAGAGCGCCTCGCCGATCTTGGACAGACGGTCGGCAGCATCGTGCCCCGCGCTGTCGTCAATGTCGGCAATGATGACCTTCATGCCCTCTTCGACAAAGCGTTCGGCGATCGACAGGCCAATGCCCTGCGCGCCGCCGGTGACGATCGCGGTCTTGCGTTCCAGTGCGAAGCTGACGGCCATAAAGCGTTCCTATGTGGTTCAATGAGCGCGGCGTTTAACCCGCCACCCAGGGGCGAGACAACCGGCGGGCGATCACATTGGATTGCCCGCTGGATTCCTGGTGCTTCGTGAGCTAGGCGGCGTAGCCTTTGGTTTTCAGCGCGCCGGAAATCTCATCAAGAATGGCCGGATCGTCGATCGTCGCTGGCATCTTGTAAGGCTCGCCATCGGCGATTTGGCGCATCGTGCCGCGCAAAATCTTGCCCGAGCGGGTCTTTGGCAGACGGTCCACAACCATCACCGTCTTGAACGCAGCGACCGGACCGATTTTCTCGCGCACAAGCTTGACCATCTCTTTTTCAAGCTGCTCCAAGGGCATGTCGACACCATCCTTGATGACCACAAATCCCGCCGGCAACTGCCCCTTCAGCGCGTCCGACACGCCGATCACGGCCGCCTCGGCGACGGCTGGGTGGCCGGAAAGCACCTCTTCCATGCCGCCGGTCGAAAGCCGGTGGCCGGCGACATTGATGATGTCGTCGGTGCGCGCCATGATGAACAGATAACCATCCTGGTCGATCATCCCGGCATCGGCGGTTTTGTAGTAGCCCGGGAACTCTTCCAGATAGGACGCCTTGAAGCGTTCATCATTGTTCCACAGCGTCGGCAGACAGCCGGGAGGCAGCGGCAGTTTGACGACGATGTTGCCCAGCGTATCAGCGGGCACGGGATGACCGGCATCATCGATCACCTGGACATCGTAGCCGGGCATCGCCACCGTCGGTGAGCCCAGCTTGATCGGCAGCTTGCCCAGACCAACCGGATTGCCGGCAATGGCCCAACCGGTCTCGGTCTGCCACCAATGGTCGATCACCGGCACGCGCAGTTTCTCCTGCGCCCATTCGATCGTGTCCGGATCGGCGCGCTCACCAGCCAGAAACAGCGTCTTCAGCGTGTGCAGATCAAATTTGTCAATGTAATTGCCGTCCGGGTCTTCCTTCTTGATGGCGCGAAACGCCGTCGGTGCCGTGAACAGCGAGGACACTTTATGCTCCTCAATCACCCGCCAGAAGGCGCCGGGGTCAGGCGTGCCAACCGGCTTGCCCTCATAAAGAATGGTCGTGCAACCGGCCAGCAGCGGCGCGTAAACGATATAGGAGTGGCCAACCACCCAGCCGACATCGGAAGCTGCCCAGAACACGTCCCCAGGCTGCATGTCGTAGATCGCGCTCATCGTCCAATTGAGCGCCACCATGTGCCCGCCATGGTCGCGGACCACGCCCTTGGGGATACCGGTCGTGCCGGAGGTGTAGAGAATGTAGAGTGGGTCGGTCGCCTCCATCGGCTCTGGGTCGCTATCGATCCCGCGCGCATTGGCGTCCGTCAGCAACGCATCGTAATCATGGTCGCGCCCCTCAATCAGATCGCAAGGCTTCTGCTCACGCTGTTTGATGACGGTCAGATCAGGCTTGTGGGTGGAAAGTTCAATCGCCTCATCGAGCAGCGGCTTGTAGGCGATCACCCGGTTGGGCTCGATGCCGCAGGAGGCAGAGATGATTGCTTTGGGACGGGCATCGTCGATACGGGTGGCAAGTTCGCTGGCGGCAAACCCGCCGAAAACGACCGAGTGGACCGCCCCGATGCGGGCGCAGGCGAGCATCGCGATCGCCGCTTCGGGGATCATCGGCATGTAGACGACGACGCGGTCGCCTTTGGCCACGCCAAGGTTCTTCAAGACCGCGCCAAAAGCGCTCACTTCATCGCGCAAATCTTCATAGGAATAGGTCTTCTTGGCTCCGGTGATCGGGCTATCATAGATTAGCGCCGCCTGGCCTTTGCGCCCGCGTTCCACATGCCGGTCGAGACAGTTGTAGGCGGTGTTGCAAACCCCGCCCGGAAACCAGCGGCCATAGACGCCTGCGCCCGGATCGAACACGCGCTCGAACGGTTTCATCCAGTCTACGCTTTGCGCCGCATGCGCCCAGAAGGCCAGCGGATCCTCCTGCCAGGACTGATAGGTCTGATGGTAATTCTGGCCGTTGGCGCTCATGGCATTTCCCTTCCCACACATCCGTTCTTGGACTTGTTCTTTGTTCGCACCTGCAATCAGGTCCTGTCGACAGGTGTGCCCAATCCGCTTTTAGCGTGCAAGCTGGGCAAAAGGAGATGCGATGGGTCAAACCGCACCTTGCAATCGGGCAAGAAAAAACCGCCTGGCACAAGGCCAGACGGTTTGATGATTCATTGACTGGTCGTGCTGGCTAATTGGGCCGCGCGCTGCCAGTCCCTTTACGCAAACGCTCAATCTCATCCTTCAAACTGAGTTTCTGCTTTTTTAGCGCCGCAATTTCCAAGCCGTCCTTGGCCGGTCGCCGCTCTTCATCAGAAATCTTGCTATCAATCGCGAGGTGCCGCCGCTCCAATTCGGCGAGATGAGATTCAACCGTCATGCAGTCCTCCTTTGTTCAAACCAGTCGAGGCTGCCATAGGGAATATTGGTCGTACAGATTGACTTTTTGAATATTCAGACTGTTCGGGCGGTAAATTCCCAACAACTTTCGTTGCAGTGCATGAAAAACCGGTTGGGATTCGCCGGCCAGTGGCGCAGTGCAGCAGAGCATGATAACGCTGCGCGTTCGCAAGCCCGTTGTGTGGACAGTTCATTGCGTCGAGTTGCTCGTTCATGACCCCCATTCCTTCCAATGATGATCAGGATGCACGGCAGGAGTTGGCCCGCCTCCGGCAGGAACATCGCGACCTGGATGCAGCCATTGAGGCGCTCTACGAGACCGGCCGGGCCGATCATCTGCAGATCCAACGGTTGAAAAAGCGCAAGCTGGTCTTGAAAGACCGCATCAATGTGCTCGAAGACCAGTTGCTGCCCGACATCATCGCTTAGAAGACGATCCTTCATGTCCTCATCCGCCGCACCGATCGCCATCATCATGGGCAGCCAATCCGACTGGCCAACGATGCGGCTTGCCGCCGAAAGGCTTGATGATCTGGGTGTCGACTACGACGCCAAGATTGTCTCCGCGCACCGCACCCCCGACCGGATGGTGGCCTTTGCCAAGGGTGCCGAAGAGGCCGGTCACAAGGTGATTATCGCCGGCGCCGGCGGCGCAGCGCACCTGCCCGGTATGGTCGCCGCCATGACGACACTGCCGGTTCTCGGCGTGCCGGTCGGCGTGACGGCGCTTCAGGGCCAGGACAGCCTGCTCTCGATTGTTCAAATGCCCGCCGGCGTGCCGGTTGGGACGCTAGCCATCGGCAAGGCGGGCGCCGCCAATGCCGGACTGATGGCAGCCAGCATTTTGGCCCTTTCGGACCCTGATTTGTCCGAACGCTTGAAAGCCTGGCGCCAGGCGCGCACCGACGGCGTCGCCGACGTTCCGGTTGACGACCCAGCCTAATGTTGGCCGAAAACCGACGTCTGAAACCGGGCGATACAATCGGCATCTTGGGTGGCGGTCAGCTTGGCCGTATGTTGGCCATTTCGGCCGCCCGCTATGGTCTGAAAGCACACATTTTCGATCCTGCACCCGATGCGCCAGCCGCCGATGTTGCTGCCGTCCATACTTGCGCGCCCTACACCGACACAGACGCACTATCGGCCTTCGCGAGAGCCTGCCAGGTGGTCACCTTCGAGTTTGAAAACATCCCAAAGGCAAGCCTTGATCATCTGGCGGGCGCTGTGACCCTGCGACCGGGGCTGGCCTCGCTGGAAACCAGCCAAGACCGGCTTATCGAGAAGCAGTTTTTGGAAGGGATCGGCCTGCAGGTCGCGCCCTACACAGCCGTAGACGGGCCAGAGACGATGCAAAGCGCGCACACCGCGCTGGGCGGCGACACAATCCTGAAAACCCGCCGCCTCGGCTATGACGGCAAGGGCCAAGCTCGGCTCAAAACGCCAACTATCGATGAAGGCGCAAGCTGGACAGCTATTGGCAGAGCCCCGGCAGTGCTGGAAGCACGCATCGCCTTTGTCGCCGAGGTTTCGGCCATCATCGCCCGTGGCGCAGACAGCGCGACCGTCGCCTACGACCTACCGGTCAACACCCACAAGGACGGCATCCTAGACACTTCTGCTATTGGGCAGTTCGCATCCATCGATATCGGGCCGGCACATGTGGCCGAAGCCCAGGCTGCCGCGATCAAGGTCGCCGAAGCACTCGATCATGTCGGTGTGCTGGCCGTGGAGTTCTTCCTCACTGACCGCGACGTCCTGCTGGTCAATGAGATCGCCCCTCGGGTGCACAATTCCGGCCATTGGACCATGGATGCGTGCCTCAATGATCAGTTCGACAACCACATTCGCGCGGTTGCCGGCTGGCCGCTCGGCTCACCGGCACGCCACAGCGACGCGCTGATGACGAATCTCATCGGCGAGGACGTCGTAGACCTTGAGGACTATGTGCGCTCAAGCGACACCCAGCTTCATCTTTACGGCAAGGCAGAGGCCCGAAAGGGCCGGAAAATGGGGCACATCACGCAGATCGCGCCACGTGCTTAACTGTCTGGTCTTTGCGGGCCAAAACACGCTGCGCTTTGTGGACAAACCCCGTGCGATCTGGTATCCGCCCACCTCATTCCGCATTGCAGGTTGGATGAGGAACGCCCCCGGGCGCAGGTCTGGGTGTTGCGAACGGCGTTCGAACGCGGTGTTTTGAGCGCTCAAGGCACCGCATCGTCCACACTGCAAAGCGCGATAAGCCAATTGACCTTTTCGCCCTCTGGACTGGAAAAACCGGCCATGGCGGCAACGACAGGATGACACGTGCAGGTACTCGTTCGGGATAACAATGTTGATCAGGCGCTCAAGGCGCTGAAAAAGAAGATGCAACGCGAAGGCATCTTCCGTGAAATGAAGCTCCGCGGCCATTATGAAAAGCCGTCGGAAAAGAAAGCACGCGAGAAGGCTGAAGCCATCCGCCGTGCACGCAAGTTGGCACGTAAACGCGCGCAGCGCGAAGGCCTGCTTCCGGGCAAGGGCCGCCGCTAGGTCCTGGCGGCAACTGGCGCCTAGCCCCTATTCTGCCAGAATAGCCCCTCACCAGAGCTGGATCGATGCGCATGACGCGCATCATCGATTGGCTAACAAGGCGCGCTATAAACAGAGCGTTCCAATCCGGGGTTAGACCGGGCTTGCGCTGAGGGTTCTTATGGTTCGCGTTTCAAGACAGATTGACAGCCAGCCAAGCACCGATGGTCATCAATTGGTGCGCGCGACCTCTTTTCGCTTGGCATCGCGTTTTGGACTGATTGCTAGCGCCGCGCTTTTCCTTGCCGCTTGCCAAACCGCTGGACTTAACCAGGCGACCGGCACCTTGGCGGCCAGCCAGGCGGTGAACATCGCCTCGCTCACCGAAGTCATCTCGTCCAACCCGCAAGATCCTGGCGCTTACAATATGCGCGGCACGGCCTATGGTCGCGAAGGCCGCCACACTGATGCCCTAGCCGATTTCAATCAGGCGCTTGCGCTGAACCCGAGCTTTTACCAGGCACTCGCCAACCGTGCGCTGGTTCACCGTGAACTTGGCAACGATGCGCAGGCGCTGGCCGACTATTCCGCCGCTATTGCCGTCAATCCGGCCTATGACGCGGCCTATGTTGGGCGCGGCAACATTTATCGCGAGGCCGGACGCTTTCCCGAGGCTCTGGCGGATTATGAGCGGGCCATCCTGCTCAACTCATCCGATGCACGGGCCTACTACAACCGCGCGCTAATCTTCCAATCGCAAAACAACCATGTTCTGGCGATCGAGGATTTCACCACCGCCATCGGCTTCAACCCGAACGCCACCGAGCCCTATATGGCGCGTGGCCTGAGCTACCTGTCCTTGCGAGATTGGGGCGCGGCGATCGAAGATTTCGACGCTGTTCTCGGCCGCGATTCGCGCAACATCGACGCCTGGATCAATCGCGGCATCGCCTATGAAGCTGCCGGCGATCTGGAAAATGCCCGCGTCTCTTACCAGCGCGCGCTGACGATCAACGAAAACAGCCGCGTCGCGATGCAGGGCCTTGGCCGCGTCAACTGACCGGCCGGTTGAGGGCTAAGTCTTCAACGCCTGCGTAACGGCAGAGCGAAAGCCCATATCACGCACCAACAGGTAAACGAACGCGGGCAGATCAAGCGCCCATGCGGCGCGCTCGGCTGCATGCGCCAGTGCCTGTCGCTGGGAACCAAGCACCATCGGCGTGCCATCGCGCATTGCCGGACCGTGGCGCGAGCGATAGGTCCAAACGCCCGGCAGGCGTCGCCTCAACCAGGGCACATGGAGAGCCTGGTCCAGCCAAACACGGTCATAATTGGTTCCGACCGCTTCGCTGGCATCGAGCTGCGCAAGGTGATCGACCGGCACCAATTGCAGATGCGTGGTCGCGTGCTGGTCAGTTTGCTCCATCAGCGTCGCTGGCATCGATCCATACCGCGCGATATGAGCTGAATGCACCTTGGCGTGACCGTTTAGGCGCACCGGCCCCTGCACCAAATTGACGGGCTTGCTGCCGAACTTGCGGCGCAACACCGACACGGCGGCGTTTGAACCAACGGCCAGTATGGCCACACAGAGACCGACACCTTCTACAGCCACCATGCGGCCTTCGGGCAGCACCTTTCGCGTCAAGAACCGACCGACCCTGCCCTCGTCGAATGTAATTGGCGCGGTTGGCAGAGCGTAAGGATAGTCAAACGCGCGCGCCAAAAGATTGGCCCGGAACGAACAAACCCGCCCAGGCGAACCGGAGCGGGTTTGTGATTGCGTCAAAATCTCAGTCACGACGGCCAGCCTAGAGCGCCTTGACGATGTCCTCGACCATCTTCTTCGCGTCCGAAAACAGCATCATCGTGTTGTCACGGAAGAACAGCTCGTTCTGCACGCCGGCATAACCAGAGGCCATGCCGCGCTTGACGAAGAGCACGGTTCCGGAATCGGCAACGTTCAAGATCGGCATGCCGTAGATGGCTGACTGTGGATCGGTTTTCGCCGCCGGATTGGTCACATCGTTGGCGCCGATCACGAAGGCAACATCGGAGGTCGAGAACTCCGAGTTGATGTCTTCAAGCTCGAACACTTCGTCGTAAGGCACGTTCGCTTCGGCGAGCAGCACATTCATATGCCCCGGCATACGACCAGCCACCGGGTGAATGGCGTATTTGACCTCCACACCTTCTTCTTTCAGCGTGTCAGCCATTTCGCGCAGAGCATGCTGCGCCTGCGCCACAGCCATGCCGTAGCCAGGCACGATGATGACTTTCGAAGCGTTCTTCATCATGAACGCTGCATCGTCAGCCGAGCCCTGTTTGACCGGACGCGTTTCTTCTTCCCCGCCGCCAGCGGCCGCATCCTCGCCACCAAAGCCACCCAGGATCACCGAAATGAACGAGCGGTTCATGCCCTTACACATGATGTAGGAAAGGATCGCACCGGACGAGCCGACCAGCGCACCGGTGATAATCAGCGCCGTGTTGCCGAGCGTGAAACCGATGCCTGCTGCTGCCCAACCGGAATAGGAGTTGAGCATCGAGACGACCACCGGCATATCCGCGCCGCCGATCGGGATGATGATCAGGACGCCGAGCACCAGCGCGGCGATGACGATCAGCCAGAACACCACATGGCTCTCGGTCATCACCAAGGCCGTGCAGAGCACGACAAGCGCGACCGCCAAACCGATATTGATCATGTGTCGCGCCGGCAGCATGATCGGCTTGCCCGACATACGGCCATCCAGCTTGGCAAAGGCGATGATCGAGCCGGTGAAGGTGATCGCACCGATCGCCGCACCCAGCGCCATTTCGATCAGGGCAACAGCCTTCAGCGATCCGATTTCACCGATACCAAAAGCCTGCGGCGCGTAAAGTGCAGCGGCGGCCACGAGCACGGCGGCAAGACCCACCAATGAGTGGAAAGCGGCCACAAGCTGCGGCATCGCCGTCATCGGGATGCGCTTGGCAATGACCGCGCCAATGCCACCTCCGATGCCGATGCCCAAAAGAATGAGCAGGATCGACCCCATGGTGAGGTTGGTCAGGAACAGTGTCGTGACGACCGCAATGGCCATCCCGATCATGCCGTACATATTGCCTTGGCGGGAGGACTCAGGGCTCGAAAGGCCCCGCAAACTCATGATGAACAGGACGCCCGCGACCAGATAGAACAGGGCTGCAAAATTAGCACTCATATCGTCAGTCCCGCCCTATCGCTCTTTTTTCTTGTACATGGCGAGCATTCTCTGGGTGACGAGGAAGCCACCGAAAATGTTCACCGAAGCAAGGATCAACGCCACGAACCCGAATGCGCGGGCGAGCCCGGCCCCTTCCGCGCTCATCAGATCAACGCCCACCGCAAGCAGCGCGCCAACCACGATCACCGAGGAGATCGCGTTGGTCACCGACATGAGCGGCGTGTGGAGGGCAGGTGTCACCGACCACACCACGTAGTAGCCAACGAAAATCGCCAGCACGAAAATGGAAAGCCGGAAGACAAAAGGATCGATCGCGCCGCCAGATGCGCCGCTGGCAGCAGCAGCAACCGCATCGGCACCGCCACTGGCGGCCATCTCAGCGGCGATCCGTGCAGCTTCCGCCGCAGCATCCGCGGCGGCCTGTGCAGCCTCCTGCGCGGCTTCGACGGCGTTGGTCAATGCATCACTCATTTGCGTGCCTCCTCTTCAGGGGCGTCAGACGGTTTGGCGTCGGGCTTTGCAGCCTCAGGTTCGGGCGCATCCGATTTCGGGGCGAAGTTTGGGTGAACGACAGCACCATCACGGGTCAGCACGGTGGCCTTAACCAGCTCATCATCCCAATTGACGGCCAGTGCCTTGGATTCCTTGTCGATCAGCGTTTCAACAAACGCGTAAAGGTTCTTCGCGTAGAGCAGCGAGGCCGTCGCCGCGATCCGGCCTGGGACGTTCAGATAACCGACCACTTTGGCTGGGCCAACATTGGCAATCTCTCCGGCAACGGCGCCTTCAACATTGCCGCCTCGTTCCACCGCAAGATCGACCAGGATCGACCCGGGCTTCATGGCATTGATCATGTCTTTGCTCACCAAGCGCGGCGCTGGGCGGCCGGGGATCAACGCCGTGGTGATGACGATGTCCTGCTTGGCGATGTGCGAGGCGACAAGCTCAGCCTGCTGCTTCTTGTAATCGTCCGACATCTCTTTGGCGTAGCCGCCAGCGGTCTCAGCCTGCTTGAACTCATCATTCTCGACCGCAACGAACTTCGCGCCGAGCGACTCAACCTGTTCCTTGGCGGCAGGGCGCACATCGGTCGCCGACACCACGGCGCCAAGGCGGCGGGCGGTCGCGATGGCCTGCAGGCCGGCAACGCCGGCGCCCATGACGAACACCCGTGCGGCCGGCACCGTGCCGGCAGCTGTCATCATCATCGGCATCGCGCGATCATAAACGTCAGCGGCATCGATGACCGCTTGATAACCGGCAAGGTTCGCCTGAGAGGACAAAACGTCCATCACCTGGGCGCGGGTGATGCGTGGCATGAACTCCATCGCAACACCGGTGAGGCCCGCCTTGGCCATCGCCTCGACATCGTCCTCATGGCCGTAAGGGTCCATCTGCGCGACGACCATGGCGCCCTTCGGATAGGCTTTCATCTCGTCTTTGGATGGGCGACGAACGCGCAATATCACGTCGGCGCCGGCAACCGTCGCCTTAGCATCTTTGGCGATCTCTGCGCCTTCTTCGGTATAGGCGCTATCGGGCAAGCGAGACTGCTCGCCGGCGCCAGATTGCACCACGATGTCGGCGCCGAGCGCCTTAAAGCGCTTGACCGTATCGGGCGTGATGGCAACCCGACCCTCATTGGGATCGGTTTCTGCCGGAACCGCTATTTTGACCATGAACAGTGTCCTTGACACGCGGGCCCACGAACGCGGGCCTTAGAAACAATTGAAGCCGCAACCAAGCATTGTGGTTACAGCAGTGCAACCGCACTTTTGGGCAGGGCAACGCCGCCAGATAGGCCGGAAGCCGCTTAGAGCAAGAAAATCGCCATCAAGATCAGGATCACCACGGTCGACACGGTGCCCCATTTGATCAATGCGATGAAAATTTCAAAGGTGCGGTTGTGCTCATTGTAATCATTGGCAACGGGCGTGGTGCGCTCGGCAGCGTCGGACATGGGCGCTCTCCTAAAAACCGAAGGGACAGGGATCGACCAAGCGCTTACACCAGCAAGGCAAGCGCTGACAATCCAGTTGGGCCAAGAGCGGGTGGTTATTGTGCCGCAACGGCCGATGGAACGCCGTCGAGACCATGATCCTCGGCACCGATCGGCTCCAATCCGGCTTCCCTCATGGCTTTGGTCTGCTTTTCCACCAACGTCACAGGATCGAAGTTTTCGATCTCTTTCTGGAACAGCTGATAGAAATTGAGCTCGGCGCGCAGATGCAGGAACACGCCGCCAAGACCAATTGCGGCCCGATCCATGAAAACGAACTCGCGAGGAATTTTTACCGGCCCAAGGCGCTGCAACTCTTTGCGCACCATGATGGCCTGCTCGCGGCCATATTCGGTGGCGTTCACGCCGTCCGCTACCGCTCGGACTTTATCTTCAAGCAACGGCCCATTGATGAACCGCGCCCAGATGTTGAGCACATCGCGCAAGTCCTTGGTGAGGTTCTCAAAGCCCCACAACTCATAGGCGTGGATGATCTGATCTTCGTCATCCTTCATCAGCCCTTCATTGAGCTGAAGCACGCCATCGACAAAACGCGCGGGAAACTTGCGGATGCAGCCATAGTCAAGAAGGTTGATGCCTTCTGGGGCACCGTCGCGTTTGAACACCTGATAATTGCCCAAATGCGGGTCGCCATGGATCACGCCGATATGGGCAAAGGGCCGCCACCAGGCGTGGAAAATCGCGGTCGAAAGCCGGTTGCGCACCTCTTGGCTCTCTTCCTTGAAATCCAGAATTTTTTCGCCGTCGAGCCAGCCAAGCGTCAGCAGGCGCCCGGTCGATAGCTCATCGACCACGTCCGGCACCCTGACCAGCGCATCCTCGGTGCCAAAGAAGTTCCGATAGAGCTTGGCGTGCGCTGCTTCGAGCTCGTAATCTAATTCTTCGCGCAGCCGCTCGGCGATCTCCTGCTTCATCTCTGAAGGATCGATCGCCGCATCCATCCTCCGGAACAGCGAGAAGATGAAATCTAGTTGTTGGAGATCAGCTGCCACCGCCGAGGCCATGTCGGGATATTGCAGTTTTACTGCCAGATCATGCCCGTCCAACGAACGCGCCTTGTGCACCTGACCCAGCGAGGCCGCTGCCGTCGGTGCGTGCTCGAACGTATCGAACTTGTCTTGCCAACCGGCGCCCAGTTCAGCCCGCATGCGCCGCTTCACGAAGGCCCAGCCCATCGGCGGCGCCTCGCTTTGAAGCTTTTGCAACTCGGCGGCATATTCCGCCGGCACCGCATCGGGAATGGTGGAGATCAGCTGCGCGACCTTCATCAGCGGGCCTTTCAGCCCACCCAGCGCCTCGGCCAGTGCTTCGGCGTCGGCTGGGTTGACCTTAGCGCCACCAAACAAACGACGCCGCGCCATGGTCGCGGCAACACCACCGACAGACGTGCTGACCCGTGCATAGCGGCCAAGCCGTCCGGTAAGGCGGTTACGTTCAGAATCGTTGCGCTCTTCGGCCATTGGGGTCTTTCACATGCGAGGGGGACGCTTTGTTACGCATATAGGGCGTGAAAGGATTGCCACTAGGCGTCAGACTGTCATTCCTGTGCTTGTCACAGAGGTGACGACAAACCCAATGGTGTCATCCCGGAAGCCCAGAGGGCTGTCCAGGATCGCGCACGATGAGTGTTTGTCGATCCCGGACACTCTGCGCGGTACCCGGACGACATCGTTATTGATCCAATGCCTCAAGCTCATCGATGAACCCGGAAATCACATCGAGACCTGCCTGCCAGAAATCAGGGCCACGGGCATCCAAGCCGAACGGCTCAAGCAGCTCATTGTAGGGCTTTGAGCCGCCAGCGCGCAGCAAGTCCAAATAGTGCTCGGTGAAGCCCTCATGGGCGTTTTCGTAGCGGGCATAGAGCGCGTTTACCAAGCAGTCGCCGAACGCATAGGCATAGACGTAAAACGGCGAGTGGATGAAGTGGCCGATATAAGTCCAATAGGGCCTGTAGCCATCGTCGAACCGCACCGCGTCGCCCAGGCTCTCATGCTGCACCGAAATCCAAAGATCACACAGCTGCTCTGAGGTGAGTTCGCCTTGCTTGCGGGCCTCATGAACCTTGCGTTCAAACGTGTAGAACGCGATTTGGCGCACCACCGTGTTGATCATGTCTTCAACTTTGCCGGCGAGCAGGCTCTTGCGCTGCGCCACATCATCGGTTTGCGAGAGCACCGAGCGGAAGGTCAGCATCTCGCCAAATACGCTTGCTGTCTCGGCAAGCGTCAGCGGCGTCGGCGCCATCAGCGCGCCCTGCTTGCCGGCCAACACCTGGTGCACGCCATGGCCAAGCTCGTGGGCGAGCGTCATCACATCGCGGGTGCGACCTTGATAATTGAGCAGGATGTAAGGATGCGCGCTCGGCACCGTCGGGTGCGAAAACGCGCCTGGAGACTTACCCTCGCGCGATGGCGCATCGATCCAATTCTCATCGAAAAATCGTTGGCCGATGGTCGCCATCTCCGGCGAGAAGCGCTCATAGGCGTCGAGCACGATGCCCTTGGCGTCATTCCAGCCGATCAATTTCTTGTCGGCATTGGGCAGCGGCGCGTTACGATCCCAATAATCGAGCGCCTCCTGGCCCATCCATTTGGCCTTCAACGCATAGTAACGGTGCGACAGTTGGGGGAAGCTCGAACGCACCGAGGAGACCAAGGCATCAACCACCTCCCCTTCCACGCGGTTTGCCAGGTGCCGGCTGTCGGCGACATCGGCAAAACCGCGCCAGCGATCGGATATTTCTTTGTCTTTGGCCAGAACATTGGTGATGAGCGTGAAGGTGCGCAGCTCGCCGCCAAGCGTGGTGCTCAGCGCCTTGGCCGCCGCTTTGCGCTTAGCGCCATCATTGTCCTGGAGCAGCGAAAGCGTCGGCTCAAGCGACAACTCCTGCCCATCGACATCGAAGCGCAGGCTGGCAATCGTTTCATCGAAAAGCCGGTTCCATGCCGCCCGCCCGGTCACGGACTTCTCGTGCAGCAACTGCTCCAACTTGTCGTCCAGTTGGTAGGGCTTCTCGCGCAGCGTGTCGTCGATCCACGGCTTGTAATGAGCAAGCGCTTCATCACCATAGCCCGCCGTGAGGGCCGCATCGTCCAGCTTCGTCAATTCAAGCGTGAAGAAGATAAGATGCGAGGAGGCAGTTGTCAGCTTCTCTTGCACATCGCCGAAAAACTTTGCGCGCTGCGGATCAGTGGTGTTCTCCGAATAGACCAGTCCGGCGAACGAATAGAGTCGCCCCATCAACTCATCGATCGCCTCATACTCGGCGATCGCCGCCGCCAGCTTGTCGCCGCCAGCGGCCAAAAGCTCGGCCAATTTACCCTTGGTGTGCGCCTCGAAGCCTTTGGAATCCTCCAGAGCTTTCGCCAAATCAGCGTTGACTTTGGCGCTCCCGATACCGTCGTAAAGCGCGGACAAATCCCATTCTGGAAGGTTTTTTAGTGCAGCATTTTGCGCAGCCATGCGTAGCTCAATCCCGATCTTAGATGTCGACGAAGCGCAGCGGTACGCGCCGTCCCGCACCCACGCAAGCCCCGATGTGCGTGCGGCCATAATCTCTTGTTACGAAGAAAGCGGGCAAACGGTTCTTATGCTTAATCGCCCGTTTACCCTATGGCTGCATGCTGTCCCCGTTCGAAACAAGCCGATTGTCTTGGCCTGTCAAAGCGTTGCGTGGAGAAGTGCGTGCCCTTGCGTTCCTCAGTTCTGGTCGTAGACGATGATCCTGTACAACGGCGGCTGCTCGAAGCAGCCCTCACACGGCTTGGCCATAGCCCGATCTGTATGGAAAGCGGCCAGGAAGCATTGAACTTCCTGCGCGGGCCTGACGGCAAGTCCGTACGCGCCGTTCTACTCGACCTCATCATGCCGGACCTTGACGGCATGGGCGTTCTTTCCGCGCTAAAGGCCGACGGCAACGCCGTTCCGGTCATCGTGCAGACCTCGCAAGGCTCCATCGACACGGTCGTCTCGGCAATGAAACACGGAGCCAGCGATTTTGTTGTGAAGCCGGTTTCACCAGAACGCCTGCGAGTCTGTCTGGCCAATGCGCTGAAAATGAGCGCGCTGGAAGACACCGTGAGCCAGATCAAGCGTTCTGCTGAGGGTCGCCTGACGGTCACCGACATCATCACCCGTTCACCGGCCATGGCACGCGTCGTGCAGCTCGCCGAACGCGCCGCTAAATCGCAAATCCCGATTCTGATCGAGGGCGAGTCCGGCGTCGGCAAGGAAATGATTGCCCGCGCGATCAAAGGCTCCAGCCCGCGCAAGAACAAACCGCTGGTCACCGTCAATTGCGGCGCGATCCCCGAAAAACTCGTTGAATCGGTTCTGTTCGGCCACGAAAAAGGTGCTTTCACCGGCGCCAACGACAAACATGTCGGCAAATTCGCCGAGGCCCATGGCGGCACGCTGTTTCTCGACGAGATCGGCGAGCTGCCGCTCGACGTTCAGGTTAAGCTGCTTCGTGCACTGCAAAATGGTGAAATTGATCCCATCGGCGCCAAGGCACCGACCCGCGCCGACTTCCGCCTGATCTCGGCAACCAACCGCCCGTTAATCGACCTCACCCGCGATGGGCTGTTCCGTGAAGACCTGTATTACCGCCTCAACGTGTTCCCGATCTGGGTGCCGCCGCTTCGTGAGCGCATGGATGACATCCCGCATTTGATCGAGCACTTTCTGGTGCGATTTGCTGCCGAAGAGGGCAAACGCCACATTCGCGGCATCTCCGCCCCGGCGCTGGAGTTGGTCAGCGGGTACGACTGGCCCGGCAATATCCGTCAATTGGAAAACGCCGTTTTCCGCGCGGTGGTGCTCTGCGACGGCGACCAGCTAACGCCAGCCGAATTCCCGCAAATCGCCGCCCGCGAAGGCATGGTGGTGCCGCTTGAAAAGGCGAAATCCGCCGGCAGCCAACCCGTCACATCCTCTTCTGCAAACGCCTCCATGCTCGGCGAAAGCGCAGTCCAGCCTGCGATGATCGACGCGGCCTCGCGCTATGGCATGGCCGATCTGACCGACGGCGCCGGATCGCCGCGTTCGCTTGCAGCGTTGGAAGAACAGGCAATCCGCTTTGCCATTGGCCATCTTGGCGGCCATATGAGCGAAGTTGCCCGCTCACTTGGGATCGGCCGCTCGACGCTTTACCGCAAACTGACCGACTACCAGATCGATGCCTCCAATCCCGATGGGGCGGCGGAGGACGGCAAGTCTGTTGCACAAGAGCAACCCTCAAGGTTGACGGCCTAGTTTCACGCGGAATTGACCGGGGCGTGGCCTGCCTGCGCTTGCGAGCCCTGGGTCAGTCTGTCACGCCTCTATCATCGGCGCGGTCCTTGCCCAGCAGGTGATTCGCTCCGTCGATGGGGCACGTTTCGGGGTAAGGACTGTCGGCAGCAGGGACCTGTGGCAGCGACGAGGAGATGAACGTTTTGACGAAACGCACCTGGCTCTTGGCCGCAGTTTTGACCACCGCCCTGACCAGCCTTGGTCACGCCACTGAGCGCCATGCGCTGGACCTGGAATGCGAAGTGGATCCGGTTTGCGTTGAAGACGCGATCGCGCGCGCAATCATCATCAATGCAGACTTTGACGCATTGGCAGAGGCCGCGCCTTTCCCGATCGATCCACGCCTAGAATTGGCCAAGCCCCTCACGATCGTCCCACAAGCGGTTCCTGATCGTCCCAACACGGTCATCACCCGCACGGTCCCGCCAGCCGCCGCACCGGCGCCCGTCATCGACGAGACGGCCATTGCTGCGCGCGATGCGCGCATGATCGAAACGCTGACCACCCAATCCATCGCTGCCATCATCAGCGGCGGGTTGGAGAATGACGGCGAAACCACCAGTCAGGAACGCCAGGCTGTTGAAGCTTTTTACGCCGAGCGCGACCATGCGCCCCTATTCCTGACAGCAGGTGGTCTCAATGCGCGCGGCGAAACGCTGCTCAATCTTTTCCAGACCGCGGACATCTACGGTCTGAACCCTGTCGATTTTGAGAATACAGCCTTCATCGACGATGAGGCCGAGGCGTCGGACGCCATGGCCGCTGCGCGCGCCGATATCGGCATGACCCTGTGGGCGCTGCGCTATGCGCGCCACGCCATGACGGGTCGCGTCAATCCGGCCAGCATCGGCCGCGACATCACACTGGAGCGCAACTTCGTTGACCCGGCAACTGTCATGCCGGCGCTGCTTGCGTCCGATGATCTGGCTGAGGCGCTGCTCGCCTACCATCCGCAGCATGATCAGTTCCACGCCCTGCGCGAAGAGTTAGCCAATCTGCGCGAGCGGTCCGAAACCGAGATCCTAGAGCCGATCGCCGAAGGTGGCACCATCCGTCTTGGCGACGTGGACCCACGCGTGCCGCAATTGCGCGACCGGCTTGGCCTGCCTGATCCGATGATGACGGCCAGCATTGACGAAGCCGAAGTTCAGCTCGTCAGCACCCAGACCGATGAAGACCCCGACCCGACCCAGCCTGACCCTAATCTGTTTGACGAAGCGCTCGACGCCGCCGTCAAAACCTTTCAGGCCGAGCACAATCTGACAGCCGACGGCATTGTCGGTCCGGCGACCTTTGCGGCACTGAACGAAAAAGCCGGCGATCTTGTGCCTGACATCATCGCCAATATGGAGCGTTGGCGCTGGATGCCGCGCGAACTTGGCGACTTCCACGTCATCGCCAACGTGCCAGAATACCGCCTCTGGGTGATGCGCGAAGGAGAGAGCATCTTCACCACCCGCACCGTCGTCGGCCAGAACCGCCACCGCACAGCCATCTTCTCCGATGAGATGGAGTACATGGCGGTAAACCCCTATTGGAACGTGCCCTCCTCGATTGCGCGCAATGAAATCCTGCCGCGCCTGCTGCAAGATCCTGGCTACGCCAACCGGGGCAATTATGAGATCCTCTATAACGGCCAGACCATCGATCCGTTCGCCGTCAACTGGCAGGCCGCCGCCGAGCAGGGCATGCCGCGCATCCGCCAGCGCCCGGGCGCCCGCAATGCGCTCGGCGAAATCAAATTCATGTTCCCTAATCAACACGCGATCTATTTCCACGACACACCCTCGCGTGGTCTGTTCGGGCGCGATCAGCGCGCCTTCAGCCATGGCTGCGTGCGTGTGCTTGATCCCTGGGCGTTTGCCGAAGCTCTGTTGACCAATGAGCCCGATTGGGACCTTGCCCGCGCTCGCTCGCTGCAAGGATCACGCGAACGCAATCTGATCTTGGACAACCACATACCCGTTCACCTGACCTATTTTACGGCCCGGGTGAACGAGGACGGTCGCTTGATCATGGCGCGCGACATCTATGGCCATCATGGCCGGGTTTTGGCCGCCCTCGGTTTCACCGGCAGCTGACCGATCTGGTCTGAAATCAGGGAAAGCGGTTTCGCTTTCGTAACCAAGGCTTAACCCTAATCATGGAAGCCTAATCCACTTGCGCTTGCTCAAGGCGCGGCGCCATGATTTGACCAAGTTTTACCGATGTTGGGTACAGTCGGTTGGGCATACGCAAGCGCCGCCTTCGGGTGGCAGGCAGGCAAAAGGCTCGGTGCTAACACCAAGCATCTCGCCAAACCTGCAGGGACTTGCAACGCAAGCGAGGGCAATTTGGGACACGGGACGGCGCGAGTTGAGGCGGCCTCAAAGGTCGAAGCGCGAGCAGGCGCGAAACGTCTGTCGGGTGAGTCCTCCTTTCCCTTCCTTTCCCAAACCTCGTTCGCCAAACCTTTTGCCCTTCTTGTTCTTCTGACGGCGCTCACCTTCTTTGCCACCGGAACTGGATTTGCCTCGGCGCAGGATCGCACCCTTTCGCTTTACAACACCCATACGCATGAACGCCTGACCGTTACCTACAAGCGTAACGGCCGCTTCGTGCAGGCTGGGCTCAATCAGCTCAATCGTTTCCTGCGCGATTGGCGCCGCGATGAGGTCACGCGCATCGATCCGGACCTTTTCGATATCGTCTGGACGGTTTACCGCGAAGTCGGTGCGAGCGAACCTATTCATGTTGTATCGGCCTATCGCTCACCGGCCACCAACAACATGCTGCGCCGTCGATCTTCTGGTGTTGCCCGCAACTCGCAACATACCCAAGGCCGGGCGATGGACTTCTTCATCCCCGGTGTCTCGGCCGCTGAAATCCGCGCAGCAGGTCTTCGCCTGCAGCAAGGCGGCGTTGGCTTCTATCCGCGCTCAGCAACGCCATTCGTCCATCTGGACACAGGCTCGGTGCGCATGTGGCCGCGCATGACGCGCTCCCAATTGTCGCGCGTGTTCCCCAACGGGCGCACCATCCACATTCCCGCCGATGGGCAGCCAATGCCGGGCTTCGAACAGGCGCAACGCGACCTGCAACGTGGCGGCGGTCGCACAGTTTTTGCCAGCGCCAGTGCATCGTCAGATCAAAATGACGGCGATGGCGATATCGTACTGCCCGGCGAAAGCGGCGGCGGTTTCCTGCAAGCGCTCTTTGGCGGCAACACGCCCGAACCGGAAGCCGAAGTTCCCTCCGCCCCGTCGCGGACAGTCGTCGCAAGCCTGCCCGAGCAACCAGCCGCGGCCGAAACCGAAGTGGCTAGCGCACCGCGCGATCGCTACGCCGCGCCATCACCGGTGCTTCCGCCCTATGCCAGCCCCGATGGCACCTGGGCCGCACCCTCGACGGTCGCAGGGCTAACCGTGCCGTCGCCGACACCGGCGCCGACCATCGACGATATTCAGCTCGCCGCGCTCGGCACACGGCCAGCGCCCGCCGCGCCTGGCGCCGTTGCGCTCGACAACGCGTTTGCCCTTGCCCAGTCCGCCCCGGCAACAACGCCCCTGGCGCCACCGGTCACTGCTGAGCCGGCCTTGGCGGCTGCAACATCTGCGGCTCAACCGGCAACGCAAACGCCAGCGGCATTGCCTGCCATCAACCGTGCGCAACAAATCGCCCAATCCGTGCCTGCACCCGGCCAGATCGCCGCCATCATTGAGGCCCGCTTTGCCGAGCAGCGCGCAGCACAGGCAAGTCTGACAGGACAGGTTGCGCAGGCGCTGGGCGCCGTGCCCGCACGACCAACAACGGCGGCACAACCGGCCACAGCCGCAGCAACACCCGATCCGAACGAGTCACTGCTCGCCTTTGCCCAGCCAACGCAATCACCGCTGACGCCAGGCAATGTGCTTAGCGAAACCGGCCAGTTGGCCGCCGCCGCGCAAGCCGCTGAACCGGTCGCGCCGCGCTTTATCCCGCCTGTACCAGCGCCCTCACCGACACTGGTGGCCGCTGCGCCAACGCCGACACCATCATCCGCTCAGGACAACGCATTGATTGCCGCTGCCTTTGCCGCCGAGGATGCAGCGCGTACACCAGCCCAATCGGCCATCGACATCTTGACCGGCTCAACCGACATGCCAGCCGGCACCGGCATCACCGGTCGGCTTTATCCGATTGCCGATGATCTGACGCCCGCGCTTGCCAAACAATCGATCCGTGGCGCCCAGCATGCCGCGCTCGTCGCGCCGACCGGCACCGTCAGCCTGTCACCATCGCTCGTGCGATCGAACGGCTTCGTTCCGTCGAACACGTTCCAGCTGCGCACCGACGGCTTCGGCCGGTCCGGCAGCTAACGCACGTCACTTGTCAGAATAGTCTAGCCGTCCACGTCAGTCGGCGAGGATGAGGCTGGTCCGCCCAAGGCTGCCAGGTAAAGATCCAGCAGCGCTTCTTGCTCTTGGCGCTCGGCCTGATCCTGCTTGCGGATGCGAACCACTTGACGCAACACCTTGGTGTCGAAGCCATTGGCTTTCGCTTCGCCGTAAACGTCCTTGATGTCGTCGGCGATGGCCTTCTTCTCTTCTTCAAGCCGCTCGATCCGCTCGATCAGGCTGCGTAATTGGCCAGCTGCAACGCTGCTATCCGCCATCAAATCTCTCCACGTCTGGGATGTCTGATCAACCAAAGGCCTGGCGACCGGTCAACCGCGCCAAGGAGCAATGCCGTGGATGGCCGCCAAAAGGCTGGGGACAAGCTGTGTTTTGAGCTCAGTCGGTGTGCTCGGCCTGCGCCTTTTGGAAAGCGGCCAATTGCTCCGGCGTCGCCGCAGGCTGATGCTTGGCCTTCCAGTCTTCGTAGGGCATGCCGTAGACCATCTGCCGCGCGCCGGCCTTATCGAGATCGACGCCGGCCTCTTCGGCGGCATCCACAAGCCAATTCGACAGGCAGTTGCGGCAGAACCCGGCCTGCGCCATCAGATCGATGTTCTGAACATCGGTGCGCTTTTGAAAGTGCGCCACCAGACGGCGGAACGCCGCCGCTTCAAGATCGCGCTGGGTGTTCTCGTCCATCGGTGGGTCCTTTTCTAGCGTTGGTCGACAGGCAGGATGTGGCGCAGGGTCGGCAGTTCCACAAGTTTGGTCAGCATCGGAATCAGGCGATCGGCCCAAGCGTCAACGCCCGCATCGTCATGGATGAGGTCTTGTCGCACTTCCAACAGAGCGTGCGGCAGGCCCTTGCAGGTGCCGTGGCGATGCATGGTGTCGCCGGGAAGTTCCCCGCGATAGGGCTCATTGTCGCCAACGATCAAATCACCCTCGGCGCCTAGGGCCTCGATCAACGGCACCGCCAGACGCGGATCCTTGTGCCACAAAACTCCGGCGTGCCAGGGCCGTGGATGGCCGCGCCAAATCGGCGTGAAGGAATGCACCGAGAACAGCACCGGCGCACGCGATGTCACCCGGTGGACATGGCCGATCGTGTCCGAAACCGCATCATCATAGGGCTTGTAGTAGGTCGCGATGCGATGGGCGCGCTCAGCTTCATCATGATGGGCATTGCCAGGCACCACCG
This sequence comes from Hyphomicrobiales bacterium, assembly GCA_017642935.1. Classification (NCBI taxonomy): domain Bacteria; kingdom Pseudomonadati; phylum Pseudomonadota; class Alphaproteobacteria; order Hyphomicrobiales; species Hyphomicrobiales bacterium. Next base: position 1,241,245 of record JAEPOK010000002.1, on the reverse strand, counting down.
CACCATCTGAGAGCCGCATGATGAGCGTCGGATCATCGATGCCGCGATTGGGATCGATCAGAAGACGTGAAAACCGCGTCATTACCAGCGTCGCATCAAGCGCATCGGCAAGCTTTTCACACAGCGCCTTGGCGCCGATATCGTAGCCGATGTGTCGCTCCAACTGGCTGGGGTCAACGCCAAGCGTGCCATACTCTGGCGGCAGGGTGTTTTCAGCGTGATCGCACAGAATGATAAGCCCATGATCGTTGTCGCGCAGGCGCACCTCATAGGGCAGCGCGTCACGCGTTATCTGTGCCTGTCGATCGACCGGCTGATCCATGGCTTGTGCTTTCCGCGAGCGAAATGGCTGGGCGGGTCTGCCTATGCGGCACGACCGCCTGCATCAGGTAGCGCCGATGATGCGCCGCTTGCAAGTGTCAGGGCCCGCGACTTTCTATCAAATGGCGCAAAGGCAGGCCCACCTGCCGGCCAACGGACCGGCGATCAAGAAATGGCCGCGCTGCCGCAATTTCGACTTGGGCGCAGGCCAAGGACAGCGCCTTGATTTGCGCTTCAGCCGTGCCGTTGCCGGGTGAAAACAATCGCGCCGCGCTTAGCGCCAGCAGACGCTTGCACCTGAATGAGAGAACGATAATAAGACCGATATGAGGCTTCTCAATCCCACCGCAGGACGCGCCCGCAAGCCGGGCCTGACCTTTGCCTTTGTTGTCACCGCCTTTGCCGTCGCGGCTTTGGTGGTCGGCGGCTACGTGCTCTACAACCGCACCCAGGCGGTCGAAACGGCTGGCAGCGAGGGTATCGAGGGTCGTCTGGTTGAAGGCACCGACGCCATGGAAGAGGCAAGCGCCGCGCCAAGCGGACTTGGTGTCGGCCCGACCGGTTTTCGCGTCTGCAACGAGACGTCCAGCACGATCGGCGTCGCGCTTGGCTACGATTCCCGCCAAGGCTGGATTTCCGAAGGTTGGTGGAACTTGCCGACCGACACGTGCGAAACGCTCCGCTCCGGCACCCTCGTGTCGCGCTACTATTACGTCTACGCGATTGACTATGACCGGGGCGGGGAGTGGAAAGGCCGCCACTATATGTGTACACACGCACGTATCTTCACCATTCGGGGATTCGAAGATTGCGCACAACGCGGGCTTGAGACGACCGGCTTCTTTGAAGTGGACACCGCCGGGCAGGCCAGTTGGACCGTGCAGTTGACCGAAGACTCCCTCCAGTAGCGACAGGCCGCCCATGCACAAGCGCAACCGCAGCGTCAAGATCCTCGCCACCCTCGGGCCGGCCAGTTCCGAAGTCGAGCAAATCAAAGAGCTGCACCTTGCCGGTGCCGATGTCTTCCGCATCAATATGAGCCATGGCGACCCGGAAAAGATGCGGGCGATGATGGCCAAAATCCGTGAAGTGGAGGCCGATGTCGGCAGCACCATCGGCATTTTGGTCGATATTCAAGGCCCGAAACTGCGCGTTGGAATGTTCGCCGATGATGCGGTGATGCTGGAAAACGGAGCCTCATTTCGGCTCGATACCAAAGACGAGCCAGGCACCGTGGAGCGCGTGCGCCTGCCGCATCCGGAAATTTTCGACGGCATGGATGTCGGCCACACGCTTATCCTGGACGATGGCAAGCTGCGCCTTGAGTGCACCGGCACCGACAAGAAGAGCTACATCGATACCAAGGTGATCGTCGGCGGCAAACTTTCCAGCCGCAAGGGCGTCAGTCTGCCTGACACCACCATTTCCGGCGGCGCGCTGACAGAGAAAGATCGTCGCGACCTGGCCGCCGCGCTGGAAGCCGAAGCTGACTGGATTGCGCTTTCCTTTATCCAGCGCCCCGAGGACGTGGCCGAAGTGCGCAAGATCGCTCGCGGTCGGTCCGGCATTCTCTCGAAAATCGAAAAACCCCAGGCGGTGGAAAAGATTGAGGAGATCATCGAGCTGTCCGACGCGATCATGGTCGCCCGTGGCGACCTGGGCGTGGAGATGCCACTTGCCTCCTTGCCCGGAACGCAAAAGCGCATCACCCGCGCTGCACGCCGCGCCGGAAAGCCGGTGGTTGTGGCAACGCAGATGCTGGAATCGATGATCAACTCGCCTGTGCCAACACGCGCTGAAGTCTCCGACGTGGCCACCGCCGTCTATGAGGGCGCTGATGCCATCATGCTGTCGGCAGAATCAGCAGCCGGTGACTATCCCCATGAAGCGGTCTCGATGATGAACACGATTGCCATCGAAACCGAGAATGATCCGCTCTACCGCTCCATCATCAACGCCCAGCGCACCGAACCTGAAGCCACCGGAGCCGACGCGATTTCAGCAGCCGCCCGTCAGATTGCCGAAACGCTGCATCTGTCGGCATTGGTTTGCTACACCTCCTCCGGCGCGACAGGCCTGCGCGCGGCGCGCGAACGCCCGCAGACGCCGATCATCGCCATCACCCCGCGCGTGCGTACCGCGCGCCGTTTGGCGCTCATCTGGGGTATTCATCCGGTCGCGACCGATGATGCCACCGACATTGATGATATGGTGGAACGGGCTTGCGCGGTGGCCATGAACCAGGGCTTTGCAAGCCCCGGCAATCGCATCATCATCACAGCAGGCGTGCCATTTGGGACCCCCGGGGCAACCAACATGTTGCGCATCGCCTTTGTGCGCGAAGACCAGAGCCACGGATAAAGCTAAGCCGACTCGCTTCGCTCAAATTCTGCAGTCTTGGACGCCTGACTAGCGGCCTCCATCACCTCAGCAATCGTTTCAAGCAAAAGCTCGGGATGCGTCTGGTGTGGCATGTGCCCGCCACCCTTAATGACGATCTTCTCGGCGCTCTCAATGTCCCGTTCCAAACCATCGGCATGCAAGTGCGGCCAGACAACGGCATCCTCGTCGCCGGTAATGACCCGCACCGGGATGGTGATCTCACGGTAGCTCGGGGTGTGCTCGATCACGAACTGGAGCAGTCGATAGACATCTTCCGCATTGGCTTTGAAGGCGGACGGCCGCAAGACCAAGCGGGCACCGAGCGCCTTAGCGTAACCCGGCTTGGGCGGTTCGGGGGCGAACACATTCTCCACCCCATCATCGATCTGGCCCCAAGCGACGGGAAGCGTGATCAACCGCGTGAAGAGCCAACCGATAACCGGCGCATCGGCCAAGGCATAATACCAGTCGACCCCCTGAAAACGGTCACCCGGCCATGGGTGCGTTGCCGGCGCGGCGAACACCGCACCCTCCACGCTTTCGCCATGAACAGCCATTTGCGCGACGACCGCGCCGCCCCAACTGTGGCCGATGGCGATGATCGATGGAGCGCCCAGTTTCTGCGCGGCAGCCAGAATGCGGTCGGCCTGCGCGCGTGGTGAATGATCCCCTGGTCGCCGCGCGCTACCGCCTTGCCCGGGGCGGTCCACAAAGATGACGTGCTGATCCTGGCCAAAATGCCGATCAAGATGGTCGCCGACCGCGATTAGAAACTCGCGGTGGTTGGAACTGGCGCCATGAACGAATACCAGGCTTGGACGGGTTTCCGATGGCGTGCCGCGCGCCACGCAATGCAGCGTGACGCCCTCCACATCGACATGCGTGCCCGTATGCGGATAGCGCGCATTCACCCGCGCCGCACCGACATGCGTCAGCGTGTAGAGGGCGACCGCGCCGGCGGATATCACGACAAGTGTCCAGATCAAATGGGTGCGCCGCGCAATCGTCGCTCAATGGCGCCCAGCACTTCGCGCGTGCGGCTCATATGGGGATGCACGCGCAAAGCTTCTGAAAGGAAAAGCTGCGCCTGCCGGTCCTGACCGAGCTCCTCCAAAATGAACCCAATACCGCTGAGTGCGCCGTAATGGCGCGGCTCCAAGCGCAAAACCTGTTCAACATCGGCGATAGACAGGGCGTAATCCTGGCGGAGGAAATGCACCGTCGCGCGGCGGTTCCAGCCTTCGGCATAGTCCGGTTCAAGCGCGATGATGGTGTCGAGCAGATCAAGCGCCATCGTGTAGTTGCGCACGCGAATTGCAACGCTCGCCCGGCGCATCAAAAGATCAACCGTTTCGCTTCCAGACTGGTTCCAGAGATTTTGGATTTGCTGCGAGAGTTCGTCGGCCGCTTCGCCATCTTCACTCAGCGCCAAGGCATCAAGCAGTGAGCCGACGCTTTGGATCGGTTCGTCTTCGCCATCCAGCGATCCGGGATCGGTGAGGATCGTCTCTTCGCCACCGGTCGATGCGGCGGCTGTATTTTCCGACGCCTGCGCCGGAAGGGCAAGCAGACCTAAGGTAAGCAGTGCGGCGAGCCACAGTGCTGGAGCCACAAGCGAATCAGGCAGGCTTCGGGCATAGAAAAACCGCATGGCCTGAAGTGTGCATCAGGTCATGCGGTTCGTCAAAATCACCAAGCCGTGAGCAAAAGCCCATGGCGAAAGAGGCGTGCGTTTAGCCCTGGCGCGCTTTGAAGCGACCCTGGGTTTTGTTGATGATGTAGACGCGGCCGCGGCGACGCACCATGCGGTTGTCGCGGTGACGCTTCATCAGCGATTTCAGCGAGTTCTTGATCTTCATAACAACGGACCTTCACATCAGATCGGCACACGATCGGGCGGTGCCACAAACAAAAGGGCGCGCATCTCTGCGCGCCTCACAAAAGCTTGGCCAGTCCATGCCAAGGCAGCTGGCGAAAGTCAAGCGGCACCCGCGGTTGTGTGAGGCGAAGCCGAGCACAAAGCCAAAGGACGTGTAGCCAAGCACGCCGGCACGGAGCGGGTCAGGAATGGTGGGCGCGGGCAGGATCGAACTGCCGACCCCTTCGATGTCAACGAAGTGCTCTCCCGCTGAGCTACGCGCCCTCAACGGTGGCGAGGTCTTATCGGGTAAGTTTGGCCGATGCAAGCGCCTTTGACGGCGCGGGTCGGTTAAGCGGCAAGAAGCTTTTCCACCTCGTCCACCAAGTCTTTCAGATGGAACGGTTTGGACAGAACTTTGGCGTCTTTGGGCGTGTTGGCATCCGGATTAAGCGCCACTGCGGCAAAGCCGGTGATGAACATCACTTTGATTTCCGGGTCGAGCGCTGTCGCTTTTCGGGCTAGCTCGATGCCGTCCATTTCCGGCATCACAATGTCGGTCAGGAGCAGCGTGAACGGCTCTTGGTTGAGCCGGTCGAAGGCGCTCTGCCCATTGTCGAAGGAGACGACGTCATAACCGGCATTTTCCAGCGCCTTGGCCAAAAAGCGGCGCATGTCATTGTCGTCTTCGGCCAAAAGTATCCGCGTCATATCTGCAATCTCATCGCTCATCGGCAAAGGTCCAAAAGAGGCAGGCCTTTGTAAGGCCAGGGCCCTTGATTCGAAATCAGCCCGCTGGCGCCTACATACGGCGCTCCCTGGAGCTTGGGAAGGCAAAGGGACGTCATTGGGGCGATAATGTCCCCACCAAAACATGCAATTGGTTGATAAATCGCTCCGATTCGCAACCACCGCACCCAGTGGACTTCGCCGGGCGAACCTGCGATCCTGAATTTCGATGCGTTTGGCAAGAAATCTGCCGCAAGCAGACCGAACCTCGCCACCGTAAGTTCAAGCAAAGGGCCTTTATGGACACCGTTGAATCGTTCGACAGCGCACCGCCTTATGATCTGCTCGTGCCGATCACCCAGACGGTGCCGTTCGTCTTCGGTTCACCGCATTCCGGCACCAGCTATCCGCGCGCTTTTCTGGAAGCTTCGCAGCTTTCCACCCTCGATCTCCGGCGATCCGAAGACACTTATGTCGACCGTTTGATCACGCCTGCGGTGCAAAAAGGCGCGCCGATGATCGCGGCCCGGTTCCCGCGCTGCTATTGCGATGTGAATCGCGAGCCTTATGAGCTCGATCCGCGCATGTTTTCCGATGCGGTTCCAGCCTTTGCCAACACCGCCTCCTTACGCGTCGCAGGCGGTCTGGGCACCGTGCCGCGCGTCGTCGGCGACCGGCAGCCAATTTATCGACGCAAACTGCCCATTGCCGACGCCATGGAGCGGGTGGAAAAGCTCTACAAACCCTACCATTCAGCAGTTCGCCGCGCGCTGGCTCAGACCCATGTGCGGTTCGGTGCGTCGGCCCTGATCGATTGTCATTCCATGCCGTCGATCATCCGCACGGCGAGCGGCACCTTGAGCACCGACTTCGTGGTCGGAGATCGCTTTGGCGCAAGCTGCGCGCCGGAAATCTCTGAAACGATTGTCGAAACGCTGCGCGACCTCGGCTTCACGGTTGCCCGCAACAAGCCCTATGCCGGTGGGTTTATCACCGAGCATTATGGCCGCCCTGATAAAGGCATTCACGCCGTCCAGCTGGAGATCAATCGCGGGCTCTACATGAATGAGCGCACGCTTGTGCCCAATGCCGGCTTCAACGCCGTGATGGATGCCCTGAGCGAGATGATGGACGCGCTGTTTATGCTGGATGTAGTGCGGTTTGCACCGATCGACCGCGCCGCCGCCGAATAACCCTTCACCTGCGCAAAAAAAAGCCGTTCGACCCGAAGGTCAAACGGCTCAAGTCTAGGGAGGAAACGCCCAAGGAGGGCATTACGTCACGCCGGGAGGGCCATGACGCACTGCAAAAATGATGTGTGCACCGCAGCAAGTCAAGAACATTCCGTCGCTTTTTGACCGAATGCTCAAAATTGTCGCGTCAGGACAACACCTGCGAACAAAAGTTGCGCACGATCGACATATGTTTAGCCAAACAGGTCGAATACCTATGCATTTCTTCCACAGGCCCAACTGACCAATCGCAATCGCATGCCCAAATTACCGGACTGGTAAATCAACGAGCCTGCCACAAAAATGCGCGTCTCAATTTGCCCGCCACCGCAATCCATGGCATGCGCAAACCATCACCAATCACAATGGTCTGGCCTCATGATTGATCCGCGGCAAAACGCCATCGCGGCCCGCAGCGCCTTGTTTTCACAAATGCAGGCGATTGCCCGGCGCGAAACGCTGCCCTTCTTTCGTTCGGTGCTCACCATCGATAACAAGCAGGCTGACCAGGGGGGATACGACCCGGTCACCGAGGCCGATCGCGGCTGCGAAGCGGCCTTGCGGCGCTTGATCGAAGAACACTTTCCCGAGGATGGGATATTCGGCGAGGAATACGGCTCGGTGCGTCTCGATGCGCCGTTTATTTGGGTCATCGACCCCATTGATGGCACCCGCGCCTTTGTCGCCGGCGTTCCGCTCTGGGGCATGCTTGTCGGCCTCATGCATGAGGGCTCGCCCGTCGCAGGCATCGCCCACCAACCCTTTATTGACGAAGCGTTCAGCGCTGTGGGCAACGGCAGTGCAACCTGGAGCAAGGCCGGGGACAGCCGGCCCATGGCGACCCGCAAGGCCGACAGCTTGGCATCAGCAGCGCTGATGACCACAACGCCAGCCCTGTTCAATGCCGAAGAACGCATCGCCTATGACCGGCTGGAGGCTAAGGCGCGCAATGTGCGCTACGGCACCGATTGGTACGGCTATGCCCTGATCGCCTGCGGCACTGCCGACATTGTCGTTGAAAGCGGCCTAAGCCCTTATGACATCCTACCGCTGGTGCCGATTATTGAAGCGGCAGGCGGCGCGGTGACCGACTGGCGCGGCGCACCGCTGACTGACGTCAACACAGCCTCGTCCGGCCAAGTGCTCGCCGTTGGTGATCGGTCGCTGCTGGATGAAGCGACAAACATCCTGGCATCCGCAGCGCGCTAACGGCTTTTACAGCAGCGTGACGTCGAAATTTTCCAGCGAGCGCTTCAGATTGCGGTCGCGCAGTTCGGGAATTGAATAGAACGCCTCGGTCGCGGCAAGAAACAAATCGCGGATGGAATCGCGCTCGAACATCGGTTCATGCTTGGAACGTGGCAGGCGAAGCAGTGTCGCGGTGGGGATCGCAGCAGCCAGACGCTCGATTGCATCCGGTGATACAATCGTGTCATGGCCGGCCTGAACGAACATGCAAGGCGTCTTGATCCGGTCCAGAAAATCCTGGTCCCACACCCGCGCCATGCCGCGCGCCACGCGGTGCAGCCAACCGAAGGTCGGTCCACCCAAACCCAGATCGGGATGGTCGGCGAGGATGCCTGTCGTCTCCCGATAGCGCTTGGGATCCGACGTCACCGCATTGTCTTTGAACGGGCCGGTCCCCGCCAAGGTTTCGCCAACGGTTGGTGGGAAGGCCTGACCCAAGCCAAGCCGCGTTGCCCATTTTGAGCCGCGCGCGATCGTTTCATGCGAAGCGGTCGACACATTGTAACGCAGCAGCGGCACCGACAGCACCATGCGATCGAACCAGAGCGGCTTGCGCACCAGCATATGCAGCGCAATCAAACCGCCCATCGAATGGGCAAGGCCCATCAGCGGCAGTGGACAGTCAGGCAACACGCCTTTTTCGATAACAATCTGCAGATCGCGCACATAGGCATCGAAATCGTGAATATGCCCCTTGCGCGGTTCATCCCGCAGGACCCGGCTGGAAAGCCCCTGCCCGCGCCAATCGAAGGTCACCACCGTGAAGCCGAGCTTCACATAATGGGCGATAACGTGGGCATATTTCTCAATGTATTCGGCGCGTCCATGCATCAGCACCAGTGTGCCGATGGACGTGCCGAGCGGGCGAAAATGCGCCACGCGCACCCGCGCGTTTCGACGCAGACCCACCGAGAGATAAAACACCCGCTGCAGGCGCTGCATCGGCATACCGTCGACCCAATAAAGAAACGCCCCATCTTCTCCGACAACGGATTCGGGGCGTTCGACATCGTCGCTCATTTTGGGCAGGACAACAGCCATCGACGCTCTTTGCCTCACTCTTCAAACCCATGCAACCAACGAGCGCGTGAAGACCGAGCGGCGTTTTTGCCACACACAAAAAAGGCTGGCGTCCCACAAGGGGGACACCAGCCTCGGCCCTAGAAAGCCACCAGGAGGGCGGATCGGCGACCGTCTAAGTCCATTGCGTTAGCGCTGGGGGAGCGAAGGCCGTCTTAGCGGCGACCCCAGCGCCAAATGATGTTGCCGTTGAATTTGTTGACGGCGATCCGGCGGTAGCCACGCTGGCCGCGAGCTTCGAACACGTAGACCCGGTTGCGCTCACGCAGGAACGAGATGTCCCGGAACCCAGCCTGGCGCAGAATGCGGCGCGCCTGACGAGGGCGAAGCTGTTCGCGCTGATAATGGCGTGGTTGGTGGTAACGCGGTTGGTGGTAGCGGGGCTGAAAGTGGTGACCGTTCGGCCCAAGGGTGAAGGTGCCTTGCGGCGTCGACCAGCTGAACGAGAAGTTGTTCGCCTGGGCCATGTTAGCGCCACCGGTCAGCGTACCAAGAGCCAGCACACCGGCGATTGCGGTTTTGATCAGGGTTTTGCGGTTGGTCATCATCGTCTCCTCAAACCATCTGTGCTGGGCAACCAAGGGTGGAAGCAGGTGGTGCTTGCCTCAGCGATGATCAGAAACTAGCGACCGGCCCCTGAACCCATTTGGAAGCGCGCGTTCATATTCGGTTCAGGGAAAAAAGGCGGGTATAAACAGACTGCAAAACCTTGCAATCGACACCCCTTGAAATCGCGTCGGACAATACGCAGCTATAGGATCGAAGGCGCCAAACGGGCCTTCTGCGCAGGTGGCAGATGCGATGGCCAAGTGGGATCGCGACGCTGTTTCAACGGCATTGCCGCAGGCGCCCAACCTCAACTTGTTGCTTCTTATGGAGAACACTCATGCGTGTTGATTATTCGCCCCTTTATCGTTCGACCGTTGGTTTTGATCGGCTTTTTTCCATGCTCGACCAGCAGGTCTCCAACGAGACAAATTCTTATCCGCCCTACAACATTGAGCGCACCGGCGAGAACGCCTACCGCATTTCCATGGCGGTAGCCGGCTTCGGCCCCGATGAGCTGCATGTGGAAACCAAAAACCACACGCTGCATGTGCGCGGTGAAAAAGGGGCGGACGTTGCCAGCGACACCCGCGAAATCCTCTATCGCGGCATTGCAGCCCGCAATTTCGAGCGTCGTTTCCAGCTTGCCGATTATGTCGAGGTGGCTGGCGCCTCGATGGAAAACGGTCTGCTTCACATCGAGCTGAAGCGTGAGCTGCCCGAAGCGATGAAGCCGCGCAAGATCTCGATTTCCAACGGCACCACCAATGGCAAAGGCGACACCGCCGCCATCGAAGTGGACGCCCAAAAGGCATAAACAATCCAAGCGATGAGCCAACTCCCTAGGGCTCAAACGCGAAAGCCCGGCGGAAACGCCGGGCTTTTTTTGTCATCCAGTCGCGAACGCGGGCCTTGCAGGGAAGATGTCTAGCCCCTGGGCAAGTCGTAATGGACCTTCGGCATCATCTGGTGAAAAGTGCGGCCAGTCAAAAAGGGGGTCGTCATGAATGGTGCTGAAGCTTTGGTCGAAACGTTGCTGGCCTCGGATGTCACGGTCTGTTTCGCCAATCCCGGCACGTCGGAGATGCACTTCGTGGCGGCCTTGGACACCCACCCGGACATGCACTGCATTCTCTGCCTTTTTGAAGGTGGGGTGACCGGCGCAGCGGATGGTTATGCGCGGATGAGCGGCAATGTGGCCGGGACCTTGCTCCATCTTGGGCCAGGCTTTGGCAACAGCTGGGCCAATTTGCACAATGCACGCAAAGGTCACTCCGGCATCGTCAACATTGTCGGCGATCATGCAGGCTATCATCTGAAGCATGACGCGCCCCTGACCTCCGATTTGGATGGTGTTGCGAGCTCTGTTTCCCATTGGGTGCGGCGCGCCACAGATGGATCGATGGTGGCCGAACTTGGCGCTGACGCGGTTCGCGTTGCCCGCAATGGTCAGATCGCGACCGTCATCCTGCAGGCCGATGCAGCCTGGGGTGACAGCGTTTCTGGGCCAACGAAGGCCAAGCCACCAGCACAAAAACACCGGCCGGATGAGGCGCGCGTCGCTGCAACTGCCAAAGCGCTAAGCGAACCAGGTGCTGCGCTTCTGGCCAACGGCCCTGCGCTTTTCGGCCCTAGCGCCGACTTGGTCGGACAGATTGCGGCACGGACCGGCTGCCGTTTGCTCGCACCCTTCTTTGCGCCGCGTATCGCGCTTGGCGCAGGGGCGGTGGCCTTTGAGATTCTGCCCTATCCAGCCGATGCAACCGCTGAGATGCTTCAGGATGTGACCGGCATTGTTCTCGTCGGTGCTGATCCTCCCGTGAATTTCTTTGCCTATCCCGGCAAACCTTCAACGCCTGAACCACCGGGATGCGCGATCCAAAGGCTATGCTTCCCCGATTGGGATGTGGAGTGGACCCTGCAAGCCTTGGCCGATGCCGTGGGCGTTGATGGCAACGAAACCATTACTCGCATCGAGCATACCGTTCCTTCCGCGCAGAAGGGTACACTGACGGCCGAAGGTATCGGACGTGGTCTCGCCCGCGCCATCCCTGAGGGCGCGATCCTGGTGAACGAGGCGGTCACCGCCGGTTTTGATATCTGGCCATCGGTCAACAAGGCTGCACCTCATGACCGGATCAACAACACCGGTGGTTCGATTGGCGAGTGTTTGCCGAATGCCATCGGCGCATCCGTCGCCTGCCCCGATCGCCCGGTCTTTGCCGTCTCAGGCGATGGGTCGGCCATGTATCAACTTCAGTGTTTGTGGACGGCAGCCCGCGAGCGCATGGACATCACCTTCGTGATAGTTGCCAACCGCGGCTATCAGATCCTGCATCACGAGCTCGAAGCGCAGGGCGCACCGAAACCTGGTCGCAATGCCCGCGCCATGTTTGACATTGAAGATCCGTTGCTCGACTGGGTCGCGCTGGCGGCTGGCCATGGTGTTCCGGGGGAAAAGGTGGAGACCGAAGAGGGCTTTGAAGCGGCGCTGGCCAAAGCGGCGACCACAAACGGGCCATTTCTCATCGAGGCCACGATCTAAAGCGTTCGCTGCGAAAAACGCCGCAGATCAAAAAGAAAGCCCAGCTATGATGCCGGGCCTTCTTGTCGTTTTGTCTTCAGGCAGCGCCAAGGTCAGCAACGACCCCGGCGCTGCCTTGATCGCTAGTGCTTGAACTTCTTGATCTCCCCGGACTTCAAGCGCTCCGAGTAAGAAGCAAGCTCTTTGCGCACAAGCTTCATCAGGAAGTAGAGCGCGAAGATATTGACCACCGCCATGGCGAAGATCGCTGCGTCGGAGAAGTCGATCACCGGGCCAAGGCTCGCCGCTGCGCCAATGACGACGAAAACGCAGAAGATGAGCTTGAAGATCAGCTCAGTGGTTTTGCCTTCACCGAACAGATAGGTCCAAGCTTTCAGGCCGTAATAGGACCAGGAGATCATCGTCGAAAAGGCAAACAGGATTACCGCTATCGCCAACACGAACGGAAACCAGCTTATCGCAGAGCCAAAAGCGGCTGAGGTAAGTGCCACGCCTGAATTGCCGTCCACGGTGGCTACCGCTGTTCCAGCCTCGTTGAGAACGTAAAGGCCAGTCTCAGGATCGGTGATCAACTGTTGAGATATAATGATCACCAACGCGGTCATCGTGCAGATGATCACAGTGTCAATCAACGGCTCAAGCAGCGATACGAACCCTTCGGTGATGGGCTCCTTGGTACGCACCGCCGAGTGGGCAATGGCCGCAGAGCCAACACCGGCCTCATTGGAAAACGCCGCCCGTTTGAACCCTTGGATCAGCGCGCCGACGAACCCACCAGCAACACCAAGACCAGTGAACGCACCTTCGAAGATCTGCGCGAATGCCCATCCGATCATGTCGTAATTGACAAACAGAATGATGAGCGCCGCACCGACATACATGATGCCCATGAACGGCACGACCTTCTCGGTTACCCGCGCGATCGATTTGATACCGCCAACGATCACCGCGAAGACAACCGTGGCAAACACCAAACCTGTGATCCAGCCTGGATAATCTCCGACAATGCCGGAGATTTGAGCGTGGGCTTGGTTGGCTTGGAACATGTTGCCGCCACCCAGTGCGCCCAAGATACAAAAGATCGAGAACAGGACGGCGAGAATTTTTCCGCCCGGCAAACCAAGCTCGCTAAAGCCCTTGGACATGTAGTACATCGGTCCGCCCGACACAGTGCCATCTTCATACTCGTTGCGGTACTTCACACCGAGCGTGCATTCGGTAAACTTTGACGCCATGCCGAGAAGACCCGCCAAGATCATCCAGAACGTTGCCCCCGGTCCGCCGATGCCGACAGCCACCGCAACACCAGCAATGTTGCCAAGGCCAACAGTGCCTGAAAGGGCTGTTGCAAGAGCCTGGAAGTGACTGACCTCGCCAGCGTCGTTGGGGTCCGAATAATCGCCCTTCACCAATGAGATGGAGTGCGAGAAAAAGCGCAGTTGCACAAAGCCGAAATAGAGCGTGAAAATGGTTGCGGCGATCACCAACCACATAACGATCCAAGGAAAAGATGTGCCTGGGAACGGCGCAAAGATAAGGCTCACAAAAGGTCCTGTTGCCGACGCGAAAATTTCATTGACACGTTGGTCGATGCTTGCTGCTTCCTGTGCGAAAGCAGGGCTGGCCGTCAGCGCGGCCATCAAGGTGGCAAGCCAGACGGCGAGCCATGGTTTGAAAGTGGGTTTCATGGTCTCTATCCCTAGCCAACGACCGTGACGGGCATGCTTGCATGCATCACAAGGTTGCTTGTTGAACTACCGAAAATGCGCTTTGCAAAGCCGCCTTCAGAGGAGCGCCCGACAAC